>NZ_JBXWSF010000141.1:0-4289 GCF_059613285.1 Ruegeria sp. BHSB058
GATTCCGAAGATGGGCTTGCCCGCATTTTTTGTGTTCAGCAAAAAATCTTTGAGCGGCTGTATCCACGGCGGGGCGTCATAAACTCCAAATTCGGACCCGCCCACTATAACCCCGTCAAACGTGCCTATCTCAGGCAACGCCTCGCCATCGACGACGTTTGCAACCGAAAACTCTGCGCTTCCCAAATGCGGCGCCAACCACCCCTTGATTTGGCTCGCGGTCCGTGGTGTCCCCTTCAGTAACGGAAGGGGATGCCCTGTCAGTTCGAGGATGGCAATTTTCACCAATCGAACGCCCTGTCTATCCCCGCCATTTTGACACCAGTAAAGGCAGAGGCTTCGAAGCTCAAAGCGCGCAGATCTTCGGTTTCCAAGTTGTGGACAGATGACTTGCCGCAAGCCTTTGCCAGAGCAGTGATTTCCATGGTCATGGCCGTCAGGTATCGTGCAATCCTTTCTGCTCCCGCCTTGGGATTCATCCGCACTTCCAGCTCAGGGTCCTGTGTTGCGATTCCGACTGGACAACGACCTGTATGGCAATGATGACATGCCCCAGGAGACGTCCCCAATGCCTTGTAATCCTCCACATAGCGCGGAGAATTACACCCTAGGGCCACCATCGCCGCATTGCCGATCATTACGGCATCGGCACCCAATGCTAGACACTTCGCGGCATCGACCCCGGATCTGATGCCACCAGCAGCCACCAACGAAACTTTGCCCGTCATGCCGCATTCATCCAACGCCTCTCGCGCAGCCCGGATCGCGCTCATCGTCGGAATTCCGGTGTGGTTCAGCAACAATTCCGGAGACGCACCAGTTCCTCCTTCGGCGCCGTCAACGACAACGACATCCGCCCCGGCTTTGGCAGCAATTGCCACGTCGAACCGTGGACGTGTCGCACCCATCTTGATAAAGATCGGCACCTGATAGTTCGTTGCGATCCGTAACTCTTCGATTTTAACGGCCAGATCGTCAGCCCCCAGAAAATCCGGATGACGGATCGTTGAACGTTGATCGACACCTTCCGGCAATGTCCGCATTTTGCTGACACGCGGGCTGACCTTCATGCCCAGCAATAGACCTCCGGTTCCGGGTTTGGCCCCCTGCCCCACAACCAGCTCCAAAGCATCCGCGCGCCGAAGGTGATCCAGATCGACTCCATAGCGAGCAGGAGACATCTGGTAGAGTAGAATGCGTGACGCTTGGCGTTCCTCTTCCAGCATTCCACCTTCGCCCGTACAGGTCATGGTGCCGACTTTCGAGGCCCCGAACCCCAGGGAAGCCTTGGCCGAGGCAGACAAGGCCCCAAAAGACATCGAGGCTATGTATATCGGAATTTTCAATTCGACAGGGCGTTCTACAAGCCCGCGACCACCACCCAAGACCGTCGTGGTATCACAGTTTTCGCGATATCCCTCCAACGGCAGGCGTGTCATCGTCGCAGGCACGAAGGTTAGATCGTCGAATGTCGGCAATCGCTTGTTGAAAGTGTTGTAACCGCGCACCTGATAGCGACCGAGTTGTGCTAGAGCGTGCACCTCGGAAATCGCCTCTGGCGTCCACCGGGTGGACCCGCCTTCATCATAAGAGGAGGGAACACCTGCGGGCCTACCTTCGACTGCGCCGGCATCGCGAAACCGGATTTCATTCTCCGAGGCCGTTTCGAATGGATATTCATATGGTTTACTCAGATCATGAGCCATGCGCTTGCGTCCCTGCTTTCAAAATACCAAAGGCGCTGACCTGAAACCATTTTTCGCCAGTTTCGAGAACTGTCAGTCAGCCCTAGCGGTCGCAGAATGGCGTCTACTTCTGCCACTTCCTCTGCGGTTGGGTCGATGATTTTGACGTCCACACCAGTGCTTTCGACCTCACCCGCGACCCAAACCTCTCCTTGCCACAAGGCGTCCGCGCAGGACGCGCCCGCGCCGCCTAGCGCGATGATTTTACCCGCATGTGCCATGAAGCCGGATTGATAGCCGATCTTCCCCTCGACCACGATGTTTCCGCCTTTCATGGCAACGCCAACACGTGGCCCTGCGTTGCCCTTGACGTGAATCGTGCCGCCAATCATGGCAGCACCGCAGGACATGCCTGCATAACCACCAACGGTGATGTGACCCTTGGCCATCCCTTCACCCACGGCCCAGCCGCAGTTTCTTTCGATGGCAATCTTGGCACCGGTGTTCAAGCCACCACAATAGTAGCCGACGGAACCTTCGAATGCGATGTCGACATTGTCAGGCAGGCCAATACCAAGATTGTGCCGTGAAAGGGTGTTCGTCACACGGATCGGTTGACCGAGACTGCAAGCCGCCATTATCTCCCGGTTGATTTCCCGGATTGGGCGGTCCCCAACTTCAATGACGATTTCGTCGGTAAGCGTTGCCGTTTCGCTCATGCCGCCATACTCCGGTTTCCGACACCCCAGATGCCCGTTAGTGAAGGGCCGTCATGATTGATGACATCACATTCTTCGGAAACAACGCGGCGCACGGCTTGTTCTTCGGTGGCGGCCGCCAACTCGCCGTTTTGGTTGACAACGACGAGCGGCTTCATGGCAAAGCGATCCTTGGCAAACCCGATCCCATATGGTGTGGCAATCATATAAGTAAAAACACCATCGATCGAGTTGATAGACTTTTTCAGTGCCTGCTCCATCGTCAAACCGGCTTTCATCTGATCACTGACCCAAACGGCTATCAATTCGCTGTCATTTTCAGTCAGAAAGCGATACCCGGCACGGGTCAGGCGGTTGCGCCACAAAAAATAGTCCGTGATCTGCCCATTGTGGACGATCGCCACATCCGAAAATGGCCGCGCCCAAAACGGATGCGATGCATTTGGCAGCACAGAGCTTTCCGTGGCAAGACGTGCATGCCCCAATCCGTGCGTACCGATCATGTCGCGAACTCCGTGTTTATCCGCAACAGCTTCGGCGCCTCCGATGTCTTTAACTATTTCCAGACTGCGACCGCAGGATTGAATTTCGATGCGGTTGGTAAGTGTGTCCGCATCCGAAACCCAAGCCTGCAAGTTGACCGGTTCGGATATTTCCATACGAAAGCAATAGTGTCTGTTGGCGTCCGTCACGATCTTTGGCTCGGACAGGAAGCCGGACCCATTTGCCTTCAAAACTGCCTCGAATTCATCGAGGTCAGATCCCTGCAGCGATTTGTCAAAACCCATACCTCTCAGCACGTATCCGGTGTCTCGCGGCACCCCGTAAATAGCGAAGCCAGTGCTGTCGGCACCACGATGCTCCTGCGCATCCATCAAGGCGACAAGATCGGCCCCGACTTGGCCCGGAGCAGCAAGAATCCTGCCAGCGATTCCACACATAAGAGAACTCCCTGTTCGTTTTGCTTTGTATACTGTATACAGTACACGAGCAATATCAACCCTATTCGGCTTGGCATCGCCTGCATTATTGAATACAGGATTCAGCAATGAAGAAAGCGAGGCACTGAGTGGCACTAAAACAAATAAAAACGCAGCGCAGACGGCTGGCGGATGAAGTTTACGACCAACTCGTAGAAGCAATCATGAGCCGCGAGATATCGACAGAAGACCGACTGGTGCAGGAGAAACTGGCCGCAGAATTGAATATCAGCCGAACTCCGGTCCGCGAGGCGTTAATGCGGTTGGAGACCGAAGGCGTACTGGAAGTCGTCGCTAGCGGTGGGTTTCGCCTCGCGCAAATGGACCACAATGAAGTCAAGCAACTTTATCAGGCCCGTGCAGCCATCGAAGGGCAAGCCGCACGTATCCTTGCGGTCAATGCTTCGGCCAAAACCCTGGACGGGCTGCGCGCCCTCATTCGCATCGAAGAAGACCTCGAAGACCCAACCACACGGGATTACTTCATTGCAAACAGACGCATTCACCGGGCCTTCATGGTGGAGGCTGACAATAAATTCCTTCTCGACATGTTCGATATGATTTGGGGAAAAGCGATGGCATTTCACCTGTTTTCGGCAATCGAGAACGTCGATATTTCCAAGTCCCTTGGTGACCACCTGAATCTCGTAGAAGCTATCGAAACTGGTAACCCAACCGAAGCACTGGAGGCATTCACCGCGCATATTCAAGCCGGATTCGACCTGCAGATTGAGGGTTTGTCGGAATCCCAAACCAACGCCTGACGTTGATGAACCAGCCACTTGTCCAATTTTGTCAGACCACAATGGCTTACAACGCACCTGACATGGGAACTGCAAAAACTAGGAAAGGCCAGAAAGAGTGGTCTTTTCGGGGGCCCACTGACGCGCCATTGGAACCGTTAT
>NZ_JBXWSF010000142.1:0-4254 GCF_059613285.1 Ruegeria sp. BHSB058
CTACAAGAACCGGAAAATAACACAGGTAGGCTGAAATAATCGCCTTGGGAACTCCTCGCCCTTCAATTCCAAGTTGCGAACTAAGCACGATGATCATCGGTGCCAGCGCCACGATAGGAACTGTCTGACTGATGATCGCCCAAGGCATCAAGCTCATATCCACGACGCGGGAATAGACGATAGCCACCGCGCCCAGAATTCCCAGGGTTGTTCCCAGCAAGAAACCCCAAAGCGTCGATTGCAGCGTGATCCCCGCGTGGTAGATCAGTGAACGTTTGGACATCGCTCGGCCTCGTAAGGCCATCTCACCCGTCGTTTTCCACAATTCGCTGCCCACCTGGGCCGGTGTTGGCAGACGCGGACGTTCCAGATCGTAGCCTACGGCGACCAAATGCCGGTTTTGCGTCATCAACCACCATACGGAGACGCTCTGCCGAGCCAAGGACGTTTCGGGCACAACCTGCTCTCCGCCTCGCTCGGCCTGATCCAGCGCGACGCGGATGTTCATCGGCGCCACGGCGAGATACCAAAGCCCGGCAAGCACAGCCAGCACAGTCAGGATAGGCAAGAAATTTCTCATGCAATACACCCCACGATATCCAAGGCATCAATCATCATAGGCGTGCCCTGCCCTCAAGCCTTCACGCACGCGGTGTGCAACTTCAAGAAACTCCGGAGTATCGCGAATATCCAGCGGACGCTCTTTGGACAGCGGACTTTCTATCACATCGGTAATCCGCCCCGGACGCGGGCTCATCACCACAATCCGGGAACTCAGATATACTGCCTCCGGAATCGAGTGAGTAACAAAGCCGATCGTCTTTCCAGTCTGGCGCCAAAGTTTGAGCAACTGTTCGTTCAGGTGATCACGGACAATTTCGTCCAGCGCACCAAATGGTTCGTCCATCAACAGAATATCCGCATCAAAGGCCAGAGCCCGCGCAATCGAAGCGCGCTGCTGCATCCCGCCAGAAAGCTGCCAAGGATATTTGCCACCGAACCCTTTCAGATCAACCAGTTCCAGAACCCGGTCAGCCCGTTCTTCCTGCTCATCACGAGAATATCCCATGATCTCGAGCGGGAGTTTTATGTTCTTTGCGATGGTGCGCCAAGGATAAAGGCCTGCTGCCTGGAAAACGTAGCCATAGGCCCGGTTGCGCCGCGCTTCGTCCGGTGTCAAGTCATTGACGCTGAGGCTGCCGCCCGTGGGTGTTTCCAATGCCGCAACACATCGCAGAAAAGTGGTCTTCCCGCACCCGGAAGGCCCAATGAAGCTGACAAAATCGCCCTTGTTAATAGTGAGACTCACATCCTTGAGCGCGTGGACCGGCCCGTCATTGGTCTGAAAGGTCAAATCCAGATTCTCGGCCTTGATGACTTCTTCCTTCAATTCTTCCCCCGCACGATCTTCCAAGCATTGATAAGTTCGGACACCAATTGGTCCGTGTGTTCTTCCTGTGTCGAATAGCCGATCACTGAAACCCTAATGATTTCGCGCCCCTGCCACTGCCCATGGGTCGGATATACCCGCCCCGCTGACTGCACGATCCGCAACACCTCGCGCGTTTCAGCGTCGCTGTCGCCACAGCGAATGGCCACCTGGTTTGACACCACATCGTTCATCACCGTCAGCCCAGGTTCGGCAACGATCTTCCCGGCGATCCGGTTGGCGAGCGCACAGTGTCGGGAAACCATTTCCCGAACACCGCTCCGACCAAGATGGCGCAAAATGGCGTAGCTGGGCACACCACGTGCTCTGCGAGAAAGCTCGAAAACAGAATCGGTAGGTTCCCAATGTGCGTTGGTTGCTGGCAAATACGCCCCCCGCGCAGACATCGATGCCACCAGTGACGCACGGTCGCGAACTATGGCAACACCCGCATCAAAAGGCGCATTCAACCATTTGTGCAGATCAACCGCCCAGCTGTCCGCCAACTCCACCCCCGCAAGGCGCGACGCTAGTCCTGGCACGGCTGCAAGCCACAGGCCAAAAGCACCGTCCACATGAATCCAAGCATTTCGCCCACGGGCCATCGGGATGACTTCGGTAAAAGGATCGAATGCCCCGGTGTTGATCTGTCCCGCCTGGAGAACAACCAGAACAGGCCCAGTCGCTCGACTCAATGCCTTTTGAAATGCCTCCGGTCTAATCCGTCCTTGACCATCTGTAGCCACCCTCAGAACGCGGGACGCACCAAATCCAGCGTATCTGAGCGCTGCGAATGGCGCCGAATGCGCGTCTTCACCAATCAACACAGAAATCTCGGGTGCTCCGAACAACCCGTCCGCCTCGACGTCCCACCCTTCTTGCGCCAGCAACGCATGCCGTGCAGCCATAATGCCTGTGGTGTTTGCGAGCGTCGCCCCGGTGGCTATACCCACTCCACTTTCAGGCGGAAGGTTTAACAGATCGACCACCCAATCACATACGGCACGCTCCATCCCGGTGATCGACGGTGTCTCGACAGAAGAAGCGACATTCTGTCCCCAAGCGGATACCAACATGTCCGCCGCTACGCCAACAGGGTGAGAGCCACCCAGAACAAAGCCGTAAAAATTGGGTGAGCACATCTGGTTTATCCCCGCATCCGCATCTCGGGCCATATGCGCAACGACCGCTTCGGCGGACAGACCTTCCTCGGTCAGCGGCGTCCGAAACCTGGCGACCGCCTCATCTAGACCCAGCGCTGGAGGCACCTGGCGGTCCGGCACGCCCAGGCGGTAGGTAACCGCCTTTTCGGCGGCCAACCGCATTGCCAGTTCGTGATCGGTGCTGAGCCCTGACACTCGGTTCAAACCCCCGTTACCGGAATACCTGTCCGCTCTATGGGACGCGGTGCGGTCAGCTCCTTCCAGGTGCTCAGGGCCTTGTTCACCGTCGTATTGGCCTCGCGGGCAACAAACTTGCCATGGCCTTCCTGCGTGCGGATTTCGCCGTCATGCACGGCGACCTGCCCGCGTGTCAGGGTAAAACGCGGTAAGCCTTTCACCGAGTGACCTTCGAATACGTTGTAGTCGATCGTAGATTGTTGCGTAGTGGCCTGGATCGTTTTTGTTTTCGCCGGATCCCATACTACCAAATCCGCATCCGCTCCGACCAGAACAGCACCTTTCTTGGGATAGCAATTCAGTATCTTGGCGATATTGGTCGATGTCACGGCCACGAACTCGTTCGGTGTCAGACGCCCTGTGTTAACCCCATGAGTCCAGAGCATCGGCATCCGATCCTCAAGACCACCCGTGCCGTTCGGGATTTTAGTGAAATCACCAACGCCATAACGTTTCTGCTCGGTCGTAAAGGCACAATGATCAGTGGCCACCACCGAGAGCGACCCCGACTGCAATCCGGCCCAAAGGCTGTCTTGGTGTTTCTTGTCGCGGAAAGGTGGCGACATGACACGCCGGGCGGCATGATCCCAATCGGGGTGGGCGTATTCGCCTTCGTCCAAAGTCAGGTGCTGGATCAGCGGTTCACCCCAAACGCGCTTGCCCTGCATCCGTGCCCTTCGGATTGCCTCGTGACTTTCCTCGCAAGATGTATGAACCACATAAAGTGGCACGCCCGCCATGTCGGCGATCATGATGGCGCGGTTGGTGGCTTCGCCTTCCACTTGCGGCGGGCGAGAATAAGCATGCGCTTCGGGTCCGGTATTACCTTCGGCCATCAGTTTGGCCTGCAGTTCGGCCACCACGTCACCGTTCTCGGCATGCACCAGCGCGATCCCCCCCAGTTCGGCCAGACGCTGGAACGAAGCGTACATCTCGTCATCATTCACCATCAACGCGCCTTTATACGCCATGAAATGCTTGAAGGTGTTGATGCCGCGTTGTTCAATTACAGTCTTCATGTCGTTGAAAACCTGTTCGCCCCACCAGGTCACCGCCATGTGAAAGGAATAGTCGCAATTGGCACGGGTCGATTTGTTGTCCCATCGCTTCAGCGCGTCCAACAGGCTCTCGCCCGGATTGGGCAACGCAAAATCAACCACCATCGTGGTGCCACCCGCAAGCCCGGCACGGGTCCCGGATTCAAAATCATCCGAGCTGTAGGTGCCCATGAACGGCATTTCCAGATGAGTATGCGGGTCGATCCCGCCGGGCATCACATAACAGCCAGTTGCGTCCAGCTCGTTATCCCCTTTCAGACCCATCCCGATCCCGGTGATCACGCCACCTTCGACCAATACATCCGCCTTGTATGACAAATCCGCGGTGACAACAGTTCCGTTTTTAATAACAGTACTCACTTTGAAC
>NZ_JBXWSF010000143.1:0-4221 GCF_059613285.1 Ruegeria sp. BHSB058
CCTGGACGTCGCGACGGTGACGAGCTTCAAGTCGTTTCAGTGGTGAACTTCAAGGGCGGGTCAGGCAAAACGACGACGTCTGCTCACCTGGCTCAACGCTTGGCGCTTAAGGGGTACAGGGTTCTTGCGATCGATCTCGACCCCCAAGCATCCCTTTCAGCTCTTCATGGAATCCAGCCGGAACTCGACCTTATGGAGGGCGGAACCCTCTATGATGCCGTTCGCTACGACGATCCGGTTCCGATCGGCGAAGTGATCCGAAAAACCTACATCCGTGGCCTTGATCTCATCCCGGGCAACCTTGAACTCATGGAGTTCGAGCACGAGACGCCTGCTGCTATCCAGCGAGGAGGAGCGAAGGCGTTCTTTGCGAGAGTTCATGACGCTCTCGATAGTGTTGAAGCAAACTACGACGTTGTTGTGATCGACTGCCCGCCGCAGCTTGGTTTCTTGACGATGTCAGCACTTTCCGCATCCTCGGGTGTCCTCGTGACGGTTCACCCGCAGATGCTTGACCTCATGTCGATGTCCCAATTCCTGCGAATGACTGCGGATCTCCTGGGCGTGATCAGGGATGCAGGCGCAAATCTGCGCTTCGATTGGCTGCGCTTTTTGCCAACGCGATACAAAGTCGGCGACGCGCCACAAACCGAAGTCATCGCTTTCATTCGCGGGCTGTTTGGGAGGTCGGTCCTGACCAATCACATGGTTGAATCGACCGCAATTTCTGATGCCGGCTTGACCAAGCAAACGCTCTACGAAGCTGACAAAAAGGACTTCACGCGTCAGACGTTTGATCGTGCGATCGAATCCATGAACGCAGTCAACGATGAGATCGCTGAAATCATCCAGAACACATGGGGGCGGAATGGCAAGAAAGCCTAAACTTGGTTTGCCGCTGCAGACCCTTCGCAACGCTCCTGACGCACTTGAAGGGCGCCGACTGCGTGGCGGTGTATTTGAGATCGATCCGGCGCAGATTGTTACCGAAGGACGGTTGGATGACAGGCTTCAGATTGAAGTTGAGGGCCTGAAGAACTCTATTTCCAAGAACGGTCAGCGTGTGCCTGTCTTGGTCCGCCCACTGGAAGGCGATCGCTACAACCTGATCTATGGCCGCAGACGCCTGGAAGCATGTCGCGAACTCGGTATCAAAGTTCGAGCCATCGTCACAGAGGTTGAAGGTGATCAAGCGCTTCGAGATCAGCTTCTCGAGAACCAAGAGCGTCGTGATCTGAGCTTTATTGAGCGTGCGCTCGTTGCGACGGCACTTCTGGACGGTGATCATTTGGAAGGGGCTGAGCGCACCAATCGAGGTGTCGCCGAAGTCCTTAACCTCCACGAAGCTGGGGTTTCACAACTCTTGAGTGTCGTTCGGACGGTCGGCGAGGAACTCATCCAGGCAATTGGTGCGGCTCCCGGGATTGGTCGCCCGAGATGGGAAGAGCTCAAAAAGGCTTTGGGTGCCTACGACGGTGATCGAGACCAACTGCAAGCCGTAGCTCATGCAGCCAAGTCCGAAAGTTCCGGCTCGGTCGATGAGGTTTCTGAGCGTGCGTTTCTCGCAGTTCTGGCAGCTGCGAAGAGCGCAGAGAAGAAAGCAAGCCCGTCTAGAAAAGGCGTGCCTGCTTTGGCGATCCCCGGTGTCGGAGCTGCGACGGTCAAGACCGGCCGCCAAGGCAAGCAGCTAAAACTCGATCTTACTACGGATGAACCTGAATTTATCAGCTGGTTGGAGGGCAATGCCCCAAAGCTGATTACCGAGCTTCATGAGCGCTGGAAGCGTTCAGGAGACTGAGGAAGAGCAACCAACAAGAAGGAGGCACGATACAGGCAAAAAGAAAAAGGCCCCGAGAAGCTAGCTTCACGAGACCTTTGTAAGGTTTCGCACCGGGATCAGCCCGCTACAAAATCTCAGTTTTCGCACCTCTGAATGTAGCGTTCTGGCCCCTACCCCGCAAGCGCAAAGCGATTCGCGGGCCCTAGAATTTTTGTCTTCGTGAACATTTTCATGGAGTACACACCAATTTCGCCGTTTATGCGGCCGATTTCGCACGCCCATCTGCGCGTGATAGAGCGACCCGAGGCATCTGTTCCGGGCAGACCCGTCAACAAGTGGGAACTCCTGCGCGAGCTCTCCAAGGCGCAAGCGGCCTTTGGCGTGTCAGAACGAGATTTGACTGTTTTGCAGGGGCTCCTCAGCTTCTTTCCAGACGATGCACTTGGCGGGAATGCCGAGATGGTAGTCTTCCCCTCGAACAAGGCGATCTGTGAGCGCCTGAATGGTATGCCCTGCTCCACGATGCGCCGTCACCTCGCGCGTCTCGTCGAGGCTGGTTTGCTCCAGCGGCGTGATAGCCCCAATGGAAAGCGCTACGTCCGCAAGCACGGCGAAGAGCGCGTCGCCTTCGGCTTCGATCTTTCCCCGCTCTACTGCCAGTCCGAGGAGATAGCACGGGCCGCAGAGGCCGTACGTGAGGCTGAGGAGCGCGTCAGGCGTCTGAGAGAGGTCGTAAGCCTCATGCGGCGTGATCTCGCGGCCCTCGCAGAGTTCGGAGACGAGATGCAGCCTGGCCTTGGCCTCTGGGATCAGCTTCGTGACACTGCCGCCCTCACAGCGCGTGCGCTTCGCCGCAAGCTTTCAATTGAGGACCTCGCGGCCTATCGAGCCGATCTTGAAGCTCTCCTCGACCAGGCACGCAACATCATCGATGGTCCTGAAACAGAAGAAATGAACACCAATGATGCCCGATCTGAGCGTCACCATCATAATTCAAATAAAGAATCTATAGATCTTGAACCTGCTTTAGAAAAAAGCGGGGCGGCGGCCGACGTACCAGATGTGAACACGGATGAGCCTGTTGCTGACGTCGATGAACGGGACACAACACTCCTGCCAAAGATCCCGCTGCACCTAGTGATCGCGGCATGTCCCTCGCTCAAGACCTTCTACCAAGGCGAAATCCGGCATTGGCATCAGCTTTTTGACGCGGCATGCCATGTGCGGCCAGCTATGGGGATCAGTGCGTCTGCATGGGAAGAAGCTCAGCGGTTCATGGGTCAGGAACAAGCGTCGATCGTCGTTGCTGCCATGCTGGAACGCTTTGAGGACATCAGATCGCCTGGTGGATACTTGCGAGCTCTGACTGCCAAAGCTGCGGCCGGTGAGTTTTCCTGTGGGCCGATGGTCATGGCATTGATTGGGCGACGATCTGCAGCTTAACAGCTGTTAAGGTTGAGAGACTGCGTACTGTTCCGCCACCTCTGAACTGACGACTTAACAGCTGTTAAGGTCCTGTCTCGGGAGCGTCAGAATAAGAGAGGGAAAGGTTTGTTGGTTTGAGGGATGACGGGAAGTGAGATCGGGAGAGTGGCTTCCGGCGCCCGTCGCGGAGAAGATCTGATGGCGAAATCTGCCCAGAAAGTCACCCTGTCCCCGTCCCGGGACATTCCCTTCGACAAACTCATGCTGAGCCAGTCCAACGTCCGGCGCATCAAGGCCGGCATCTCCATCGAGGAACTGGCCGAAGACATCGCCCGCCGCGGGTTGCTGCAGAGCCTGAGCGTTCGACCCGTTCTGGCGGATGATGGTTCCGAGACCGGCAAGTTCGAAATCCCCGCTGGCGGTCGGCGCTTCCAGGCCCTGTCTCTCCTGGTGAAGCAGAAACGCTTGGCCAAGACCACGCCCATTCCCTGCATCGTGCGGGATGCCACTTCCGCGATCCTCGCCGAAGACGACTCGCTCGCTGAGAACATGCAGCGCGCAGCCCTGCATCCGCTCGACCAGTTCCGCGCCTTCGTGGCGCTTCGGGAGAAGGGTCAAGGCGATGAAGAGATCGCAGCCGCCTTCTTCGTCACGCCGCAGGTGGTGAAACAGCGCCTGAAACTCGCCGCCGTGGCCCCTGCCCTGCTCGAACTTTATGCCGAGGATGAAATGACGCTGGAGCAGCTGATGGCCTTCACCGTCAATCCGGATCACGAGCGTCAGGTTCAGGTCTGGGAGGCGATCCGGTCGTCGTGGAACAAGGAACCCTATCAGATCCGGCGGATGCTGACGGAAACCTCGGTGCGCGCCTCTGACCGTCGTGCCGTCTTTGTCGGCATCGAGGCGTACGAGATGGCTGGCGGCACCATGTTGCACGACCTTTTCCAGGGTGACGACGGCGGTTGGCTGGAAGACCCTGCCTTGCTTGATCGCCTGGTCAGCGAGAAGCTTCAGGC
>NZ_JBXWSF010000144.1:0-4039 GCF_059613285.1 Ruegeria sp. BHSB058
ACATCACCGAGGAAAACATCCAGTCGCGCCTGCGCGGGCTGTTGTTGATGGCGATATCGAACAAGTTTGGCGAGATGCTGTTGACCACCGGCAACAAATCCGAGATCGCGGTGGGCTATGCCACGATCTATGGCGACATGAACGGGGGCTACAATCCGATCAAGGACCTTTACAAGACGCGGGTGTTCGAGACCTGCCGTTGGCGCAATGCCAATCACCGCGACTGGATGATGGGGCCTGGGGGCGAGGTGATCCGGCCTTCGGTCATCGACAAGCCGCCGAGTGCGGAACTGCGCGAAGACCAGAAAGACAGCGACAGCCTGCCGGATTATCCGGTGCTGGATGGGATTCTGGACATTCTTGTGGATCAGGACGGCTCGATTGCCGATTGCGTCGCTGCCGGGTTTGAGCGCGACGTGGCCAAGCGGGTCGAGCATCTGCTGTATATCAGTGAATACAAACGCTTTCAGTCCGCCCCCGGCGCGCGTCTGACCCAGCGGTCGTTCTGGCTGGACCGGCGCTATCCCATCGTCAATCGCTGGCGCGATCCGAGCTGAAGCCGATATTCGGCCCCTCTTTTGCCTTAATTTTGCCATCTATGCGGCGAAAATGTCGGGTTGCAGGCAGGATTGCCGCAAGAGGGGTGATTCAATTCACGGATTTCAGGAGTATTGTTTCCACCTTCAGTGAAGTAGCGGTGATTTGGCCGAGCATTTGGGGGAATGCGAGGGGTCAATGTTGGAAGAATTTGACAAACCGATTCATACCGCGCCGAGGCTGGCCTCGATGCGGGGCGCGAAGCGGAGTTTGGACGAAAAAAGAACGGATGCAGCGATCAACGCCATCCTGAGCGGCAAGTCGCTTGAACCGGTCGAAGAGCGGAGCGGCTGGATCACGGCGCCCGAGCCCGTGCGGCCCCGCAAGGAGCCTGCAACCGAGAAACCGGCCAGGAAGAAGGGCGGTTTCATCGGACCGATTCCCGTGCGGGAAAACCGGTATGAGCCGACCTGGCTGCATGTGTTCATCGCGACGGTCGCGCTGATCATGCTGTGGCAACCATTGCTGTTGCCGTTGCTTGTTGCCCTGTTTCTGGTCGTGGTTCTGGTGTCTTACTGGACTTTGGGACATGAACGGGTGGTCGAGTTGGCAGGGCACGGGATGGATTGGCTGGAACTCAAGCGCCCCGACCTGGCGGGCCGAATCAGGCAACGATTGATCCGGGCGTCGAAATTCGCGGGCCGGATCGTTGATGTTCTGCCCGCGCGCTGGACCGAGGGGCTGTACCTGCCGGATTTCGAACCCGCCGACGACCTGCCCGAGAAAATGCGCAGCGACCCCTTTGAGCGGCTCAAGGGAACTCGCCGCGATCCGTGACATTTGAAGTGAAAAGGCGCTGCCTTTGCGGCGCCGGGTAGACTGAAAAGACAATCGCCACCGCGCGGTTGTTTTTTCTTCGGGGACAAACTGTTTCCAAAATGTACTAGAATTGCCACATTTGTGACACAATTAAGGTTCAATTTGGCCTCAACTGGGGCGGAATTGACATATTGTGAGTGGGTTAGCCACCTTTCTCAATTCCTGAGAGCATGAAGAGTTTTTGGATTCCGGGATCAAATCCGGAAGGTATCGAGTGTTTTGGGACCAGTGTTTGGTGGTGTGATGTTAAATGGTTATGACAAGCCTCTCCATTCCTTGCCGGAATGGAAATTGATGCGTTCTTTTGGGTGCAAGTTCGACGAAATTGGCATCGACAAAGCGATTGCCAATGTTTTGGGGGACCCGCACAACAAGCCGCGCAAGAGGGGGCGCCCGCTGTGGTTGGGTGAAGAATGGCGGGTCGAGGAGTGATGCCACGACCCCGTGAGTGCAAGTAGTGGGCTTTAAAGCCGAGGGGGAATCGGCACGTCTTTGGGGTGACATGTGAGTGGTGCCCCAAAGACACAGGTCAACGGGATTGCTATGCGCGCCTGTGACCGAAAAGAGTCTTTGGGCGCCATTAGGCAAAGGAATGCCAACGTCACTGGCAGGTTTGCGCCGCAAAATCCGCGGGGCTGAGAGACCCCCTTTTTTTCAGTCACGAAACCGTTATGTGCATGCGCAGAAACCAGTTGCCTTGGGGCTGCCATGAAACTCAACGCTTTGGAAATTTTTTGCATCCTTTTGGCCAGTTCACTGGCTGTGGCTGCGTTTATCGGGGCAATTCACGCCCTGTTGACGGCAGTCTGAGCTGATTGCGTCGATCTGATCCAACTGCCAACGGATCGGGACCAAGCTCAAAAAACTTTGCGCGAGAAGTCGAGGTAATCTGCGTTCGGTGACGTCTGTGCCGGGCGCAGATCGCACCCAAGAAACGCCTTGCGACCAATTGAATGACCGGGTTGCCACAGTTTCAGAGTGAGCAATCCGTTCGGGTCAATTTCGCTTTCTTCGATCGCCAAAGCGCGACATCAATGGGACAGATGCAACTGTATTTGAGCCATTGATGCCCGGTCCCAAGCCTACTTCATTCGAGTCCGACCTGGCCCTTCCAAAAAAGGTTGATGTTGTCGTCATAGGTGGCGGCATAATCGGTACGTCGACCGCGCTGGAGCTCGCGGAACGAGGCATATCGGTTCTGCTGTGCGAAAAGGGGCAGATCGGGGCCGAGCAAAGCTCTCGCAACTGGGGTTGGGTGCGGTTGGGGATGCGCGACCCGCGCGAGATTCCCCTGATGCAGGAGGCGCGCAGGATCTGGCAGGGGCTGGACGAAAGGCTTGGCCGCCCCACCGGGTACAGGCAGGCCGGGATCCTCTTTGCCGACTCGGGGCGGCGCGGTCATGAACGTCAGGCGTGCTGGCTTTCGCATGTCGAAGGGTTGCAAACCGGCGCGCGGCTGGTGAGCGGGGCCGAGCTGGCCGCATTGTTGCCGGGGCATGACGGAGAGGTCAGTGCGGGCCTGCACATGCCGCAGGACGGCCGTGCCGAACCGCAACTGGCCGCGCCGGCGATTGCCGAAGGCGCGCGGGATCGGGGCGCGGCAGTAATGGCGAATTGCGCCGTTCGTTCGGTCGATGTCGAGGCGGGACGCGTTGCCGGGGTCATCACCGAACGCGGGCGCGTGGCCTGCAGCCAGGTCGTGCTGGCAGGCGGGGCATGGTCACGGCTGTTTGCCGGGAATGCGGATATTTTCCTGCCGCAGCTCAAGGTGCTGAACACCGCCATGCGAACCTCTCCGGTCGAAGGATTGCCGGAGGCAGCGCTCTGGTCCAACGATTTTGCCATGCGCAAACGGGCTGATGGCGGGTATTCGATCGCATCCGGCCACGACAACATCGTCGATATAGTGCCGGACAGTTTCCGGCTTGGATACCGCTATCTGCCCGCGCTTGTGCAGGACTGGAGTTCGCTGCAGTTCAGGTTGTCGCGGTATTGGGCCGAAGAGGCGCAGCAGAACCGGTCCTGGCTGCCCACCGATGTGACCCCGTTCGAACATTGTCGCATCCTGGACCCCGAACCAACATGGCGGGTCGTGCGCAAGGCCTGGGCCAGGGCGTGCCGGGCGTTTCCGGCGCTTTGTTCGGCCGAAATCGTGCAAAGCTGGGCGGGATACATGGATGTCACGCCCGACGCCATTCCGGTGATCTCGCAGGTTGACAGTCTGCCGGGGATGTTCATCGCCACCGGCTTTTCCGGGCATGGGTTCGGCATCGGGCCGGGCGCGGGGCGACTGACGGCCGATCTTGTGACCGCCGATACGCCTTGCGTCGACCCCTCCGCGTTCCGCCTGTCACGGTTTACCGACGGCTCAAGGGTGCGTCCCGACCCGGGGTATTGACCTGTCTCAGCCCATCATCTGATAGCTGACCGGGACGAACCGGAACCCGTCGCCGCGCGGTTCGACGAAACCGGCCGCCGGGAAGGGCATGTGATAGCCGATCATCGGGACACGGTCCGCCGCCAGCATGCCCAGAACCTTTCGGCGCGAGGCCGTGGCGGCTGCCTTGTCGACGTCAAAGCTGAGTTCCCATTCGGGATGTGCAAAGGACCACACATAGTGATT
>NZ_JBXWSF010000145.1:0-4102 GCF_059613285.1 Ruegeria sp. BHSB058
ATTTCCGGCATTGATGCGTTTCCGTCTTCTTCTCTGGGCCACGGCACTGGCTTTGCTGGCTGACCAGTTCAGCAAGTTTCTGGTCGTTCATGTCATGGATGTGGCCCATCGCGGCAGCATTGACGTGCTGCCGCCACTGCTTGTTTTCCGCTATGGTGAAAATCGGGGTATCAATTTCGGGCTGTTCCAAGGCGACGGCGATGCTGGTCGCTGGCTCCTGATTGGCCTATCACTCGTAATCTGTGCCGTTGTTATGATCTGGTTGCGCCGAGGGGTACGGTCGAAACTCATGCTGGTCAGCGGTGGGCTGTTGATTGGCGGTGCCTTGGGCAACGTGGTGGATCGCCTGGTTTTCGGGTATGTTCAGGATTTCCTGAATATGTCCTGCTGCGGCATTCAAAACCCCTTTGTTTTCAACATCGCCGATGTATTCATCTTTGCGGGCGCTGTTGGCCTTGTGATGCTGGATGGCAAAAAGGCCCCGTGACGGGCTGAACGAAATGGGCTAAAAGCGCCTGAAACAGGCTGGAGATAACCATGCGGATGCCGCTGGCGATAATCGTTGTGACTGCTGCCGTCGCTTTGACGGGATGTGCGAACAATGGGCTCAAGAATATCCGTGCGCAGGGACCGGGCCCGGATGAGTTTGCGGTGCTGCCAGTCAAACCGCTGACTTCGCCCAAGGATTATCAATACTTGCCGGCCCCGACGCCTGGTGGCGGCAACCTGACGGACCCGAATCCGGTTGAAGATGGAATCGTCGCCCTTGGAGGCAGCGCCGCGGCATTAAACGCAACAGCCATTCCCTCATCCGACGCGGCACTCATAACGGCATCGAGCCGGTACGGTGTACCCGCGAATACCAGACAGGTTGTGCAGGAGGAAGACGCCCGATTCCGCGAGCGTCAGGGTCGCCTTTCAAGCCTCCGCTTGCTCCCGGTCGACCGGTACGAGCAGGCCTATCGCAGTCAGTCAATCGACCCCGATGTTCAGAACGATGCGTTGCGGCGACAGGGCTATGCCACACCATCGGCACCACCGCCGTTCAATGAATAATTCTTAACTTTCTGTCATCTCTCTTGAACCCGCGCGTCGCCATCGTAGGTTGACACCTGTAACGACACGGAGGACGTCGCATGGTCCGGGCATTGGCGCTGTCAGCCGCCCTGCTTTCCGCAACCCCGCTATCCGCCGAGACGGGGCGGGAAGCGGTCACGACCTTTACGCTGGACAACGGCATGGATGTGGTGGTGATTGAAGATCACCGCGCACCCGTGGTTCAGCACACTGTCTGGTACAGGGCCGGGTCGGCAGACGAACCGGTCGGATCGTCAGGGGTTGCGCATTTTCTGGAGCATTTGCTGTTCAAGGCCACAGACACCTTGAAGGCCGGCGAGTTTTCGGCAACCGTGGCGGCCAATGGCGGTACCGACAATGCCTTCACCTCATACGACTACACGGCGTATTATCAACGGGTTGCAGCGGATCGGCTGGAGTTGATGATGCGGATGGAGTCGGATCGGATGCGCAACATCCGCCTGACTGAGCAGGATATAGCAACAGAACGCGGCGTGATCCTGGAAGAGCGCAACCAGCGCACCGAGAACAACCCCCGTGCCCTGTTCGGCGAACAGATGAATGCCAGCCAGTATCTCAACCACCGCTACGGCGTGCCGATCATTGGTTGGAAGCACGAGATGGAGGAGCTGGATCTGGAGGATGCGTTGTCCTTCTATCAGACCTACTATTCTCCCAATAACGCGGTCCTCGTGGTGACGGGCGACATCAACCCGGATGAGGTCGAAGACCTGGCCGAAAAGTACTATGGTGCAATTCCGGCCAACCCGGACCTTCCGGACAGAATGCGTTCGCAAGAGCCGCCGCAAACCGCTGAACGCCGGTTGATCTACAAAGACCCTCGTGTGTCGCAACCTTATGTTCAACGCAGCTATCTTGCTCCCGAACGGGATGCCGGAAATCAGGAAAAGGCCGCAGCGCTGTTCATGCTGGCAGAGTTGCTGGGCGGTGGAACCACATCCTATCTGAACGAAAAACTGCAGTTCGAAACGCAAAAAGCAGTTTATGCCAGCGCGTTTTACAAGGATGTCTCGCTGGACGACACCAGCTTTGATTTCATTGTTGTTCCGGCAGAAGGCGTTTCGTTGCAAGAGGCAGAAGAGGCGATGGATCACGCAATTGCTGATTTCATTGCCGAAGGAGTCAAGCAGGAAGACTTGGATCGGATCAAGATGCAACTGCGCGCCGCTTTGGTCTATGAGCGCGACAATGTGGATGGCATAGGCAATCGGTACGGCGCCGCGCTGACCAGCGGCCTGACGGTCGAGGACGTGCAGGTGTGGCCGGATATCCTTCAAGCCGTAACCGGCGAAGACATCGTCGCCGCTGCGCGTGATGTGCTGCGGTCCGAAACATCCGTGACAGGTTGGTTAATGCGAGACGGGGAGGTGACGCAATGAGAGCTTTCTTTGCAGCCGTGATAGCAGTCTTCATTGCTCTGCCCGCCTGGGCGGAGATCCAGATACAAGAAGTCACGTCGCCCAAGGGTATCAAGGCTTGGTTGGTCGAAGATCACTCCATCCCGTTTACCGCGCTGGAGTTGCGGTTTCGCGGAGGAACGTCGCTGGACAACCCCGAAAAGCGTGGCGCAGTCTATCTGATGAGCGGGTTGTTGGAGGAAGGCGCCGGCGACATGGATGCGCAGACCTATGCGCGGGCGCTTGAATCGCTGGCGGCTTCGTTTTCCTACCAGGCGACGGATGATTCCGTGGCGATCTCGGCGCGGTTCCTGACTGAAAACCGCGATGACGTCATCGATCTGTTGCACACCACAATCCACGAACCGCGTTTTGGTCAGACGGCCATCGACCGGGTACGGGCGCAGGTTCTGTCGGGTCTTAGGTCAGATGAAAAAGATCCTAACGACATTGCCGGTCTCAACTTTGCCAAGATGGCCTATGGCGATCATCCTTATGGTGCCGACGGTAAAGGAACGCTGGAAAGCGTGTCCTCTCTTACCCGCGATGATATCGTTGCGGCCTATGAAGGCGTGTTCGCCAAAGACCGTCTTTACGTTGGGGCGGTCGGCGATATCACTCCCGAAGAGCTTGGCGCGCTGCTGGACAAGCTGATTTCCGGTCTGCCCGAAACCGGAACACCTATCCCAGGAAAGGCCGAAGTCAGCATCTCTGGCGGCGTCAGTGTCGTCGATTTCGACACGCCGCAGTCAGTGGCCTTGTTTGCACAAAAAGGCATGGACCGGGACGATCCCGATTTCTTTGCGGCCTATCTGCTGAATCACATACTTGGTGGTGGTGGATTCGAAAGCCGGCTGATGCAGGAGGTTCGCGAAAAGCGCGGCCTGACCTATGGCGTCTATTCCTATCTGGTGCCCAAGGATCTCGCCTCGGTTTATATGGGTTCGGTTGCATCGGCCAATGACCGGATAGCCGAGGCGATCGAGGTGATTTCGGCCGAATGGAAACGCGCTGCCGTTGAGGGCGTTACCCAGAAAGAATTGTCCGATGCCAAAACCTATCTGACCGGAGCCTATCCCTTGCGATTTGACGGCAACGGCCAGATTGCGGGGATCATGGTGGGCATGCAGATGGAGGGATTGCCCATCGACTATATCACCACCCGCAACGATCAGGTGAATGCGGTAACACTCGATGATGTCAATCGCGTCGCGCGCGAATTGCTGGACCCCGAAGGTTTGCATTTCACCGTCGTGGGAAAACCGGTTGGGCTGGAAACCACCAATTGAGCATGGCAGATCAAGATTTGCGTTTTGAGCCCCTCAGCATCTGACCGATCATCTGACCCGGTCACCCTGATCCGCGCTGGTACAGGGCGCCATCCACCGACAGGACTGTTCCGCTGATATAACCGGCCATGTCGGATGCCAGAAACAGGCAGGCATTGGCGACATCTTGAAGTGTTCCCCAGCGCCCAAGGGGAACGTCCGCCAGAAACATCTTTTCCGCCTCGGGCGTCGGAGCCAGACGCTTTGCCCCTTCGGTCCCCTCGATGAACCCCGGCGAACCGAATTCACGCGGATACCTTCGATGCCCCATTCCAAAGC
>NZ_JBXWSF010000146.1:0-3881 GCF_059613285.1 Ruegeria sp. BHSB058
GTTTGAGGCCGAAATCACCCCACAGCGCCAATCGAACTACTCACCCGCACTCTTGCGCCGATGTTTCTTATCCTCGACCGGCACCGTCGCCGGGTCGACATCCCGCACCAGCCGGTCCTCGCCCGACAGACACACGAACCGCTGTCCGCGCATACGCCCGATCAGGGTCAGGCCCACCTCGCGCGCGATCTCGACACCCCAGGCGGTAAAGCCGGCACCCCTTGTCGCCACCGCCCATCCGGGTGGCCAGACCGCCTGCAAGGATCACGCCGAGAGGTCGGGTCATTTGTTGTCGTCTTTCAATTCGATAGGCTTCGAGATCAGCCAGGTAACCGCGAAACAGGCACCCAGATACAGCGTACCCTCAAGTCCAAGCAGAAAAATCGCGAGGAGAAAAAAACCGGCAATGACCAGCAAATAGTTGCGTCGGCACCGGGCCAGCTCTGCACGCAACTCCTCCGGACAATTTACCACTCCCCGAAACAGCACCCGACGCGCCACACCGCGATCAATCGGTGGCAAACCCAGACTGTACATCAGCGGAATCCACTGACGGACATGAATCACAATCCCGCCAATTCCCAAGCTTGCACAGCAAAAAACCAGCAAGGCGACCACATAGCCCAAGGAAATCACCCCGCACTCTTGCGCCGATGTTTCTTATCCTCGAGCGGCACCGTCGCCGGGTCGACATCCCGCACCAACCGGTCCTCGCCCGACAGACACACGAACCGCTGTCCGCGCATACGCCCGATCAGGGTCAGGCCCACCTCGCGCGCGATCTCGACACCCCAGGCGGTAAAGCCGGAACGCGAGGCCAGCACCGGAATACCCATCATCGCCGTCTTGATCACCATCTCGGACGTCAGCCGCCCGGTTGTGTAAAGGATCTTGTCCGCCGCCGTCTCGCCCTCGGACAGCATCCAGCCCGCGATCTTGTCCACCGCGTTGTGACGGCCCACGTCCTCCATATAGACCAGCGGCCGGTTTTCGCGGCACAGCACGGTGCCATGAATTGCCCCCGCCTCCAGATACAGCGACGGGGTCCGGTTTATCCTTGCCGCCAGTTCATACAGCCAAGAGGTCCGCACGCTCACCTGCGGCAGCGTCACGCCCTCCAGCCCATCCATCATGTCGCCGAACACCGTACCCACGGCACAGCCGCTGGTGCGGGTCTTTTTCTTCAGCTTGTCTTCATACGAGGTTTCCCGCGCCGTACGCACCACGACGGTTTCCAGTTCGTCGTCATAATCGACGCGCACGATCTCGTCATCGGGGCGCAGCATCCCCTGATTGCGCAGAAAGCCCAGCGCAAGGTATTCGGGATAGTCCCCGATGGTCATCGCCGTGACGATTTCCTGCGCGTTGAGAAAGATCGTCAGCGGGCGCTCCTCGACCACCGAAATCCGGCTGAGCTCGCCATTCTGATCCACGCCTTCGACGGCGCGCGTCAGCCGCTCCGCTTCGGGATCGGGGGCGATGATATAGTCCGACAGGTCCGTCTCAATGGCCAATTGCAACCCTTTCCCAAGCCCGTTACTGCTGTCGCGGTCACCATAGGATCTAGGCATGGCATTCACCACATCCAATTCCTACTACTGGAAGGGTTTTCGCGATGGCTTCCCCTTCATCTTCGTGGCCATCCCGTTCGGCACCCTGTTCGGTGTGTTCGCGACCGAGGCCGGGCTGAACATCGTCCAGACCATGACCTTTACCGCAACCGTGTTTGCCGGGGCCGCCCAGTTCGCCGCGTTGCAACTGCTGCAGGACAACGCGCCGACCGTGATCGTGCTCGCCTCTGCGCTGGCGGTGAACCTGCGGGTGGCAATGTACTCGGCCTCGCTGACCCCCTACCTCGGGGCGGCACCTTTGTGGCAGCGCGCCTGTGCCGCGTATTTCGTCGTCGACCAGTCCTATGCCTGCTGCATGGTCCGGTTCGAGCGGGAACCTGATTTGTACATTTCGGACAGGATGGCCTATTTTTTTGGTACAATTTCGCCAATTGCGCCGCTCTGGTATCTGTGCACCTACCTCGGTGCGGTTCTGGGCACGCAGATCCCGGAAAGCTGGGCACTTGATTTTGCGCTCCCGATCACCTTCCTGTCGATGGTCGGCCCCATGCTGCGCACCCTGCCCCATGTCATCGCCGCCCTCGTCGCGATCACCGTTTCGCTGCTGACCGTCTGGGTCCCTTTCAACCTCGGCCTGCTGATTGCCGGATGCACCGGCATGATGGCCGGAGCACAGGCCGAAGTGATGCTGAAGCGCAGGGAGGCCCGGGCATGACCCAGATCGACCCCGCCACCATGTGGATCGTGATCGCCGGTCTTGCGGTCGGCAGCTTTGCGTTGCGGTTCGTCTTTATCGGGCTGGTCGGCGACCGGCCGATGCCCGAGTGGCTGCTGCGCCACTTGCGCTATACCGCCGTGGCGGTTCTTCCAGCCCTCATTGCACCGCTGGTAGTCTGGCCCTCGGCCACGGATGGACAGCCCGATCTGCCCCGGATGAGTGCCGCCGCTATGGCAATTGTCGTTGGTCTGTTGACCAAGAACGTGCTGGCCGCGATCTTTTCGGGCGCGGCCACGCTTTATGGTTTGCTTTATTTTCTTGGCTGAACGTCAGTTCTGTGCCGGTGCCTGGGCGTTGAGTTGCGCGTTATTCGCCGCGATGCCCTTTTGCAGATCTTCGTCATCGTTTTCATAGTAGCGCTCGGTGATGGCACCCGGCAGATCACCGAACTGATCGGCCAGTTTCACCGGTTGCAGAACCGGCTTTATCCCCTCCAGACCCGGCACTTGCCTGAGCAGCCGCCCGGTATAGTTGGCACAGAATGCCCCGGGCACAGGCCCCATCTGTTTCGCCAGCCGATAGGCCGCCTCGGCCTGTTCCGGCGTCACTTCCAGTTCCTGGATAACCACGTGAAAGGTCGATCGCGCATGCGATCCTCGATAAGCCTTTTCGACCGCCGGTGTGATACCATAGAGCACGTCGTCACGCTCGGGCACACGATCGGCGCGGAACGATCCCGCCGGATCGAAAATCACCCGCTCAGACGCGTTGATCATAAGCGAGGCATGTCCACCCGAACCCGTGCGGTTGTTCACCATCGTGAACAACGTCAACTTGGCCGGCCCCGGATCGCGATAGCGAACGGCCGCAATAGTCTCGAAATCCGCCTGCGGCGCGCTTTGTTTCGTGCAGGCGGACGCCGCGAGCAGCAAAGCGCATGCGATCACCAATCGACGCATGATAGAATTTGCCCGATCAGGAAGCGAAGACCGCCAGGAAAAGCAGAATGAACAGAATGACCGCAACAGTCCAAACCATGAACTTGACGAATCCGTTAAAGGTTTCGGTCTGTACCTTGATGTCCATATCGCCGTGTTTGTATTCAGCCATGTTTTCAGTTCCTATTCGCGTGTTTACCGTTGGATAGTGGATTCGCTCGCCTGTGTCACGACGTCAATCGCGCGCAGGGGACAAAGTATCAAATGGGGTGCAGCCGGGATAGCCATATCCCCAGCGCCATGGCGTACCGGTGCATGGACCGCCCCCGAAACGAACCGCCAGATACATAGCTTCGGAAATCGCGTCATACGCCAGCAGAACCCGTTCGGGGTTGGACTTCAGGCGTTCAGCAATTTGTTCGGCTTGCTCCTCGCCATTTTGCAGCACACAGGCCCGCAACTCCGCATCCGCTGCAAGCCTGGCATCAAAGCTGTCTTCGGCCTGATCGGCGCCACCCGCATCGTGATAGGCCCTGTCATGGGTGACGCAGCAATCTTCCCACGGCGGCGCCTCCTCGTAGGTTCGGGCAAACTCGGGAAAGATATCGGCGGCAAATCCCCAGACCGAGGACATGCCACCTGAACATCCGTCGG
>NZ_JBXWSF010000147.1:0-3934 GCF_059613285.1 Ruegeria sp. BHSB058
TAGCCTCGGCCGACCCGAACCAGGCCGAACGCTGGCTCACCAACCTGCACCGCTCGCTGTTCCTCGGGGACGGCGGCCGCATCGCCATGGCCGCAGGGGCGGCCGCGATGCTGATCCTCTCGCTCTCCGGCGCGACGCTGGTCGCGCGGCGGGTGGGCGGCTGGCGACGCTGGTTTTCACCCTTGCGCGGACCGCTTGCCGGGCGGCTGCACGCCGAGATCGCACGCATCGCCGTTGTCGGCCTCGTCCTGTCCTCCACGACCGCGCTTTGGATGACGGCGTCTACCTTCGATCTCCTGCCGGACGGAGGCGTCCTGCCGGTCGCCCCTGCCGAGGTCAGTGGGGAGACCGGCTTCGCTCCGGGCCGGATGCCCACGCTTCGGCGAACGCCGGTCGCCGAGTTGCGCGAGCTGAGCTTTCCCTATCCCGGCGACGCAACAGACGTATTCACGCTCAAGACCGACCGGGGCACCGGATATCTCGATCAGGGCGACGGGGCGCTGCTGGCCTGGGCCGACCTGACCGGGTGGGAGCGCGTCTCGGAGACCATCTACATGCTGCACACCGGACAGGGTGCGGCGACGCTGGGGCTCGTGCTGGGGCTCATGGCGCTCGGCGTGCCGGCCATGGGCGCGACCGGCGTGCTGGTCTGGCTCGCCGGGCGGCCCGGGCGACCACGCATCCGGGGCAACCAGCCCGCCGGACGCGCCGAGACGATCTTGCTTGTCGGCAGCGAGGGCGGCAGCACCTGGGGCTTTGCCGCGACGCTGCACGCCGCGCTGACGAAAGCCGGGCAGAGCGTCCATGTCGGCCCGATGTCGGGCTTCGGCCCTGAGCGCTACACCAACGCCCGGCGGATCATCCTGCTGGCCGCGACCTATGGCGACGGCGCGGCGCCGGCCTCGGCGAAGGGCTTTCTCGACCGGCTGAACGCGACCGACCGCGCGCCGGACATTCCTCTGGCAGTGCTCGGCTTCGGCGACCGCAGCTTTCCGGCCTATTGCGCCTTCGCCAAGTCCGTCGCGACTGCGGCAGAGGCGAAGGGCTGGCCCGAGCTTCTGCCGCTCGACACAATCGACCGGCAATCGCCGCAGGATTTCGCGCGCTGGGGCGGGGCGCTCGGAGACGCTCTCGGGATCGAACTCGAACTGACGCACCAGCCGGTCCAGCCGCAAACGACCACGCTGACCCTCGTCTCGCGCCGCGACTACGGCGCCGAGGTGCAGGCCCCGACCGCCATCCTCCGCTTCGCGTTTCCCCGCGTCTCGCTCGGGCAACGGCTGCTCGGGGGCGGGTTCGCACGGTTCCAGACGGGTGACCTGATCGGCATTCTGCCCGAAGGCGGGACCGTCCCGCGGCTCTATTCGCTCGCCTCTGGGCGCCGCGACGGCTTCATCGAGATCGTGGTCAAGAAGCATCCCGGCGGGCTCTGCTCGGGTCAGCTCACAGCGCTGGAACCTGGCGACACGGTGAGCGCCTTCCTGCGCCCCAACCCCGGCTTCCGTCCGGGCCGAAGCCGGGCGCCCCTGATCCTGATCGGCGCGGGGACCGGCATCGGGCCGCTAGCGGGCTTTGTGCGCGGCAATACGCGCCGCAGGCCGATCCACCTGTTCTTCGGCATGCGCCATCCCGACAGCGATTTCTTCTACGGCGAGGAGTTCCCCGGATGGCAGGACGAAGGGCGTGTAAGCCGGCTGGTCACGGCCGTCTCGCGCGGGGCGCGTCCCCATTACGTCCAGGACGCGCTGCGCAGCGAGGCCACTCAGGTCGCGGAGCTCATCCGCAATGGGGCGCGCGTGATGGTCTGCGGCGGACGAGACATGGCCGCCGGCGTGGCCGAGGCGCTGGCCGAGATCCTCGCGCCGGCCGGGCTGACACCAGCAGTCCTGAAGGCGGAGGGGCGGTATGTCGAAGATGTCTACTGAGCGGGCGCGCATCGCGCTGAACGGGCCGACGATGGGCACGAGGTGGTCGGCGCTGTTATTCGCGGACCCCGGTTTCGACCCGGGGCCGGTCCGCTCGGCATTGCAGGCGGCCGTGGATGAGGTGGACGGACAGATGTCGACCTGGAAGCCGGACAGCGACCTTGTGCGGCTCAACGCGGCACCGATCGGTGAATGGATCGCTGTTCCTGCACGATTGCTCGAGGTGCTACGCCTCGGCCTGGAAATTGGCCGCGCCTCTGGCGGAGCCTTCGACATCGGCATGGGCGACGCGGTGATGGCCTGGGGCTTCGGACCGGAGGCCGCCGCGCCGGATGGCATCCGCACCGCGATGGCCGCCTCGCGCCGCCCGGCGCATGACGTGCTCGAGATCAACGGCGAACACGTGCGCAAGGCCGCACCCATCGCGCTGGACCTGAATGGCATCGCCAAGGGCTACGGCGTGGATCGACTGGCCGAAATCCTCCGCAATCAAGGCATATCCGACGGACTCGTCGGGATCGATGGCGAGATGCGTGCAATGGGCCTCAGGCCGGACGGTGAAGCCTGGACCATCGCGGTCGAGGCGCCGGACGCCGAGCGCCGGACGCCGCATTCGATCCTCGCGCTTCAGGATGCCGCCGTCGCGACCTCGGGCGACTACCGTCACTGGGTCGAGGTGCAGGGGCGCCGCCTGTCGCACACGATGGACCCGAGGCGGGGAGCGCCGCTGATCGCGTCGCCGGCCTCCATCACGGTCGTGGCCCGCAGCTGTGCAGAGGCAGATGCCTGGGCGACGGCCCTCATGGTGCTTGGGCCGGTCAAAGGCGCGACGCTCGCAAAACAAAGCGGCCTCGACGCCCTGTTCCTCTTGCGCGATGATGTTGTCAACGTAAGGGGCGTGGGAGTCGGACGACTATTTTCCGAAGAGCCAGCGGCAATCGCCTCAGCCGAGGGGAGATGAGCCGCATGGAAACGACACGGACCGACCGCTTCAAGACCGCTATCCTGCTCATTGCCGCGACCGGCCTGATTGCGGGACTTGCCTTCTACTTTTCCGGCGAACCCGACGTCGCGAACGCGGTCTGGATCGCGGGCGTCGTTCCCGCGCTCGCCGCGCTCGTGGTCGAGATCCTGCGCAGCCTGCGTTCCGGCGAAGTGGGCCTCGATATTGTCGCCGCGCTCTCCATGTCGGCGGCGCTCGTCTTCGGCGAGACCCTCGCCGCGGCGGTGGTCGCCGTAATGTATTCCGGCGGCACCTTCCTCGAAGCCTTCGCGGAAGGGCGTGCCCGCCGTGAAATGCACGACCTGCTGTCCCGTGTGCCTCGGACCGCGACAAGACACCGGAATGGCGGGCTGGAGGAAGTGCCGCTGAACGAAATTGCGCCCGGCGACCGCCTTCTGATCCGGCAGGGCGACGTGGTGCCGGTGGATGGCACCGTGAGCTCAGAGACGGCCTTCGTCGATACCTCGGCGCTGACGGGGGAATCCCTGCCCGTCCGGCTCCGTTACGGCGCCGAGGCCATGAGCGGATCGACCAATGCGGGCGAAGCCTTCGACCTGATCGCAACTCACGAGGCCAAGGACAGCACCTATGCCGGGATCGTCCGGCTGGTGGAAGAGGCGCAGGCCTCCAAGGCGCCGATGTCGCGGCTGGCCGACCGTTGGTCGCTGGGGTTTCTGGCGGTCACGGTCAGCATTGCCTTCGCTGCCTGGTGGTTCACGGGCGATCCGATCCGGGCCGTCGCCGTGCTCGTCGTCGCAACGCCATGTCCCCTGATCCTGGCCGTGCCGGTCGCGCTGGTCGCAGGCCTGTCGCGCGCGGCGCATTTCGGGGTGCTGATCAAAGGCGCGGGACCGCTCGAGACGATGGCGCGCATCCGCACGCTGATCCTCGACAAGACCGGCACGCTGACGGACGGCCGGCCGCAAATCGTCTCGATCGACAGCCATGACGGCATGGCCGAGGGCGACATCCTGCGCTTCGCTGCCGCGCTCGATCAGGCCTCCAA
>NZ_JBXWSF010000148.1:0-3919 GCF_059613285.1 Ruegeria sp. BHSB058
GCCGCGCCCGAACTGGTCGAGAAGATGCGGGTCGAGCATGGCATCTACATGGTCGGTGACAGCCGTCTGAACATTGCCGGGCTGAACGCGACGACCGTGCCAATTCTGGCAAAAGCCATCGTTGACGCCGGGGTCTGACTCGATCAGTCGCCGCGCCTCGGTCAATCGGGGCGCGGTGGTGTCTTTACAAACCGCATGCCGCCATCGGCAACCGCGAACGGTTCGCCTCCTGCCGTCAGGACCGCGCGGTCCTTCATCTCGCCAAAATCGAACATTGCGTTCAGGATGACATCCGTCCGGCCCTGATATTCCTCCGGGCGATAAATGCAGATCCCCATCCGGTCATCGAGCCGCCTGTAGGTATATCGCGCCTCGCCAACCAGTTTGCCGGCCGCCGTCACATAACAGGTCGTCTCTGTCTCATAACTGACCGTATGCGTGGACAGATCGGCAAAATCGCCGGTGCCCGAATGATGAACGCCAGTCCATTCGAGACTGGTGCCGACCAGTGTGTCCGGTGCTGTCGCCATCAGGCCCTCCGGTTCATCCGTGTTGACACCAAGCCTAGGCGATCAAAGCCCGCAACGCAAAACGCCCCGGTTGGGTCCGGGGCGTTTGTGCAAAAGCCAATCAGGTCAACCCTTGGAAAACTCCGGATAGGCCTCCATCCCCAGTTCCGCCATGTCGAGTCCGTTGATCTCTTCTTCTTCACCCACACGCAGGCCTACGGTCATCTTCAGGATCGTGAACAACGCATAGCTGACGACAAAGACAAACAGGCCGATGGCACCAAAGCCGATGATCTGTTTGGCAAAGGACGCATCGCCATTGGTCCAGGCCACAATGAAAGTGCCCCAGAAGCCTGCAATCAGGTGAACCGGAATTGCGCCCACCACGTCGTCTATCCTGGCCCGGTCCAGCATCGGAACGGCAAAGACCACAATCACACCGCCGACGCCGCCGATGATCAGCGACTGGAACAGCGTGGGCGCCAGTGGCTCGGCGGTGATCGACACCAGCCCGGCCAGCGCGCCGTTCAGGGTCATCGTCAGGTCGACCTTGCCGAACATAACCTGCGTCAGGATCAGCGTTGCAACCGCACCGGCAGCAGCGGCCATGTTGGTGTTGGCAAAGATCTGCGCCACCGCGTCGGCATCCTCAAGCGTACCCATCGCCAATTGCGAACCGCCGTTGAAACCGAACCAGCCCAGCCACAGGATGAAGGTGCCCAACGTCGCCAGCGCCAGGTTCGAGCCGGGCATCGGCACCACCTTGCCATCCTTGTTGTACTTGCCGATGCGCGGCCCCAGCACCAGCGCGCCTGCCAAGGCGGCGAACCCGCCCGCCGCGTGAACCAGCGTCGAGCCGGCGAAATCGGAAAAACCCATTTGGCTCAGCCAGCCGCCGCCCCACTGCCACGAGGCCTCGATCGGATAGATGATACCAGTGAGCACCACGACAAACAGCAGGAATGGCCACAGCTTGACCCGCTCGGCCATCGTTCCGGACACGATCGAGGCGGTGGTGGCGCAGAACATCAGCTGAAAGAAGAAATCCGAGGCGTTGGAATACCCGCCCGCGTCGATGTCGGTCTTGATGTCCTTGGGGGCGATCGTGCCAAACACGCCCTCGATGATCCAGTTGCCGTCGCCCGGATACATGATGTTATAGCCGACCAGCCAGAACATGATCGCCGCCAGCGAAAACAGCGCGATGTTCTTGGTCAGCTGCATGGTCACGTTTTTTGACCGTACCAGCCCGGCTTCGAGCATGGCGAAACCCGCGGCCATCCAGAACACCAGAAACCCGCCGACCAGAAACAGCAGTGAATTCAGGATGAATTGCGTTTGCGCGGCGGCCTCGCCCGAGGCGGCCTCTTGCGCCAGTCCCGTTTGTGGCAATGCGGCGACGGCAACTGCCGGGATTAAAGTCTTGATCACGTTCATTTTGAAGTCCTCAAAGGGGGTTGCCGCGCTTACAGCGCGTCCGCGTCGATTTCGCCGGTGCGCACGCGCATCGCCTGTTCGACGTCCAGTACGAAAATCTTTCCGTCACCGATCTTGCCGGTCTTGGCGGTGGACGAGATCGTGGTTACGATCTGTTCAACCATTTCTGCCGGCACCACGATTTCCAGCTTGATCTTGGGCACGAAGTTCACGGCGTATTCCGCGCCCCGATAGATTTCGGTGTGTCCGGATTGTGAGCCAAAGCCTTTGATCTCGGTCACCATCATGCCGCGCACACCCACGCCGGTGAGGGCTTCGCGCACCTCTTCCAGCTTGAATGGCTTGATTGTCGCAATGATCAGTTTCACGTCTTTCCCCTTGATAGCGCCGGCCCACCCGGCATTTCGCACCTGCAGAAAAACTGCTGAATCGTCGGCGGGGAACGGAATTGGGGCGTGTGGCGGAACCAAAACCGCGAGATATCGCACAATTTTTGCACAAAACGACACTTGTGATGAAAAAAGCGGCGCAAAGATGAAGGAAATTTAAGGAAATTCGCACCTCTACATGGGCGGCTGGGCAGGGTATTGTCCGGCAAAAGCAAAGATCGGGCAGATTTGAGCATGACTGACTCCAAGCGCCGCAGGCCGACATTGGTGGCCGACAAGCGATACCCGTCCGGGGGTAAGAAAAAGGCGCCGTCGAAATCGACTGCAAAGAAGGCGGCGCCGAAAAAGGCCGCGGCCCGAAAGGCGTCGCGCAAGACCACGCGCCGGACGCCCAGGAAAACGCGCGGCGGCATCATCGGGCTGTTCCAGCGGCTGTTCCGTTGGATGTTCCGCCTGATCTGGGGGATTACCTGGCGTGTCGGAGCCATCGTGGCCCTGCTTGTCGCCCTCGCGGTTGGTCTTGTCTACACGACGTTGCCCGAGGCCGACACCGTGCTTGACGGCCGTGCGCGCGGGTCGGTCACCATGCTGGATCGTGACGGCAATGTTTATGCCTGGCGCGGCGATCAGTTCGGCGGGGTTGTCACCGCCAATACGGTTTCGCCGCACCTCAAGAACGCGGTTGTCGCTACCGAGGACAAGCGGTTCTACCGCCACATCGGCGTCAGCCCGCGTGGCGTGGCAAGTGCGGTGCGCATCAACCTCAGCGAAGGGCGAGGTCCGCTGTCGGGGCATGGCGGTTCGACGATCACCCAACAAACGGCCAAGCTGTTGTGTCTTGGCGTTCCGTATGTTCCCGCCGAGTGGGAGTCGGAGGCCGCCTATGAGGCCGACTGCCGCCAGGGGTCGCTGTGGCGAAAAATGAAAGAAGCCATCTATGCCATGGCAATGGAGGTCAAGTATACCAAGGATGAAATCCTGACCATCTACCTCAACCGGGCCTTCCTTGGTGCGGGTGCGCGCGGGTTCGAGGCGGCAAGCCAGCGCTATTTCGGCATATCCGCCGCCGAGGTCAGCCCCGCCGAAGCGGCGATGCTGGCCGGACTTCTGGTCGCGCCGACCCGCTATGCGCCGACCAACGATCTGGAACGGTCCCAGAACCGCGCCCGGCTGGTCATCAGCCTGATGGAGGATCAGGGCTATCTCTCCGGTACCGAGGCGGACTGGGCGCGGGACAACCCGGCGGAACTTTCCGATGCCGCCGAGGCGCGTGCAGGCGGGTATTTCGCCGATTGGGTCATGGCCAGCGGTCCCGAATATTTCACCCGCAACACGACCGAGGATGTGGTGATCAAGACCACGCTGGACCAGCGCATTCAGACCTCGGCCGAAGAGGCGCTCAAATTCGTCTTCCAGGAAAAGATCAAGGAAGGGTCCAAGGCACAGGCGGCGATTGTGGTCATGTCCTCGGACGGTGCTGTTCGGGCGATGGTCGGCGGACGCAAGACCAAGGTCTCGGGCGCCTTCAACCGCGCCACGCAGGCGCTGCGCCAGACCGGATCGTCCTTCAAGCCCTTCGTTTAC
>NZ_JBXWSF010000149.1:0-3882 GCF_059613285.1 Ruegeria sp. BHSB058
TATGTCGACTTGTGGCTGACTGTCGTCTGGGTTGCCTATCTTGCGGTATACTTGGGCACGATCATAAAGCGGAAAGAACCCCATATTTACGTGGCCAACTGGTTCTACCTGTCGTTCATCGTGACGGTTGCCATGCTGCACCTTGTCAACAACATGACCATCCCGGTCAGCATCTGGGGCTCGAAATCCGTGATTGTCTGGTCGGGTGTACAAGACGCCATGATTCAGTGGTGGTACGGCCACAATGCTGTGGGCTTCTTCCTGACCGCGGGCTTCCTTGGCATGATGTACTATTTCATTCCGAAACAGGCCGAACGCCCGGTGTTTTCGTACAAGTTGTCGATCATCCACTTCTGGGCGCTGATCTTTTTGTACATCTGGGCCGGTCCGCACCACCTGCACTACACAGCACTGCCTGACTGGGCGTCGACGCTGGGCATGGTGTTCTCGGTCATCCTGTGGATGCCGTCCTGGGGTGGCATGATCAACGGCCTGATGACGCTGTCCGGCGCTTGGGACAAGCTTCGCACTGACCCGGTAATCCGGATGATGGTAATCTCGGTCGGCTTCTACGGCATGTCCACTTTCGAAGGCCCGATGATGTCGATCCGTGCGGTTAACAGCCTCAGCCACTATACCGACTGGACCATCGGTCACGTGCACTCTGGCGCGCTGGGTTGGAACGGCATGATCACCTTTGGCGCGCTGTACTATCTGGTGCCAGTACTGTGGAAGCGTGAGCGTCTGTATTCGCTTCAAATGGTCAGCTGGCACTTCTGGCTCGCCACGATCGGCATCGTTCTCTATGCCGCTTCCATGTGGGTGACCGGTATCATGGAAGGCCTGATGTGGCGCGAAGTGGATGCCAACGGCTTCCTGGTGAACTCGTTCGCCGACACCGTTGCCGCCAAGTTCCCGATGTATGTGGTGCGTGCGCTGGGTGGGGTTATGTTCCTCGCTGGTGCCGTCATCATGTGCTACAACCTGTGGATGACCGTTCGTCGGGCGCCGGCCAAAGAGGCCAGCCTCGGCGTCGCGGTCCCGGCTGAATAAGGAGGGCCGGAGCAATGGCAATTCTCGACAAACACAAGATCCTCGAGACCAACGCGACCCTCCTGCTGATCTTCAGCTTTCTGGTCGTAACCATCGGTGGCCTCGTGCAGATCACCCCGCTGTTCTATCTGGAAAACACCATCGAGAAGGTGGAGGGCATGCGCCCTTACACCCCTCTCGAAATGGCCGGGCGCGAAGTCTACATCCGCGAAGGCTGCTATGTCTGCCACAGCCAGATGATCCGCCCTATGCGGGACGAGGTCGAACGTTATGGTCACTACTCGCTGGCGGCGGAATCGATGTACGATCACCCGTTCCAGTGGGGCTCAAAGCGCACCGGACCGGATCTGGCGCGCGTCGGTGGCCGCTACTCGGACGAATGGCACGTCGATCACCTGCGTGACCCACAGGCCGTGGTCCCGGAATCGGTGATGCCGAAATACGGCTTCCTCGAAAACAGGAAGATCGACGGCAAATACATCGGTGACATCATGGCCGCAAACGCGCTGGTCGGAACACCGTATTCGGACGAGATGATCGAAAACGCAGTCGCCGATTTCCGGGCGCAGGCAGATCCGGACAGCGACTATGACGGGCTGCTGGAACGCTATGGCGACAATGTCAACGTACGCAACTTCGACGGCCAACCGGGCGTGACCGAAGCCGATGCCTTGATCGCCTATCTGCAGATGCTGGGTACGTTGGTCGATTTCTCGACCTTTACCCCTGATGCAAGCCGCTAGGGAGGGGTGTGATGGAAGAATACACAATCCTTCGGCAATTCGCGGATAGCTGGATGTTGCTGGTCCTCTTCACCTTTTTTCTGGGCGTGGTCCTTTGGGTCTTTCGCCCCGGCGCAGGGAAGGAGCACCGCGACAGCGCCAACATCCCGTTCCGGCATCAAGATAAACCCGCCACATCCAAGGAGGCGCGGCAATGAGCAAGACACCTGAAAAACAACCGGGTGATCCGAAAACCACCGGGCACACTTGGGACGGAATCGAGGAATTCGACAACCCGATGCCCCGCTGGTGGCTGTGGACCTTCTACGCCACCATTATCTGGGGTGTGATGTATACCATCGCTTACCCAGCTTGGCCGCTGATCAACTCGGCCACCGCCGGTGCGCTGGGGTGGTCAACCCGCGCCGACGTTGCCGCTGAAATCTCCGCGGTGGAAGAGGCTAACGCCGCCATCAACGACAAGCTGGCATCCGTGGAATTGACCGCAATCCAAGGCGACGCCGAACTCAACGGATACGCAGTTTCGGCCGGTGGCGCCGTGTTCAAGACCTGGTGCGCCCAGTGCCATGGCTCGGGCGCGGCAGGGGCCAAGGGCTATCCGAACCTGTTGGATGACGACTGGCTGTGGGGTGGTGATATCGAAAGTATCCACTTCACCATCAGCCACGGTATCCGCAATTCGGATAGTGACGAGGCACGGTATTCGGAAATGCCGGCCTTTGGACGGGACGAACTGTTGGGCGAAGAGGAAATCGATCAAGTCGTGAACTACGTCATGTCTCTGTCGGGCGAACCACAGGACGCAGGCGCGGTCGAAGCCGGGTCGGTTGTTTTTGCCGACAACTGTGCAGCCTGCCACGCCGAGGATGGTACCGGCGATATCTACCAAGGCGCGCCGAATCTGACAGATGCGATCTGGCTTTATGGTGGCGACTACGACACGCTGATCGACACTGTCAGCAACAGCCGGTTTGGGGTCATGCCCGCCTGGAACACCCGCCTGACCGAATCCCAGATTCGCGCGGTATCGGCCTACGTCCACCAGTTGGGTGGCGGTGAATAAGACTTGAGGATACCTCTGGGCGGCTTGCCGCCCAGAGGGTGAGGTGCCGGCTGTTCCATCTGTTCGCGCGTTTCCTGAACAGCCGGCGCCAACTAACCGAAATGCTAGTTGAAGTCTGTCGATTGCTGATACCGGCAATCGTGTTTTCTTTATGCATGTTTTGCCACGGGTTCAAAACCTAAATTGAAGATGCGCTTTTTGACCCATGTCAAAGTTGTACCAACTATGATCTGTGAGAACACGCGCAAGTGCCCCAGATCTGGAGTGAGTCCGTGAGCGATTCCGACCCCGCCCCCAGCCTTTACGCCGCAAGGGAGCCGATTTTTCCGCGCCGCGTATCAGGTCCGTTCCGAAACCTGAAATGGATCATCATGGCGGTGACCCTGGGTATCTATTACCTGACGCCATGGATCAGGTGGGACCGGGGGCCCAGCCTGCCGGATCAGGCGGTGCTTCTGGATATGGCCAACCGCCGGTTCTATTTCTTCTGGATCGAAATCTGGCCGCACGAGTTCTATTTTGTCGCTGGTCTGCTGATCATGGCCGGCCTCGGCCTATTTCTGTTTACATCCGCCCTGGGCCGGGTCTGGTGCGGTTATGCCTGCCCGCAGACGGTCTGGACCGATCTCTATATTCTCGTCGAGCGCTGGATTGAAGGCGACCGCAACGCCCGCCTTCGCTTGCACCGGCAGAAAAAGCTCGATTTCCGCAAGGCGCGTCTGCGCATTACCAAATGGATTGTCTGGCTGCTCATCGGTCTCGCCACCGGCGGCGCGTGGGTATTCTATTTTGCCGATGCCCCGACGCTGGCAAAGGATCTGGTCACGCTGAACGCTCATCCGATCGCCTACACCACCATGGCGGTGCTGACCTTTACAACCTTCTTGTTTGGCGGCTTCGCCCGCGAACAGATCTGCATCTACGCCTGCCCTTGGCCGCGCATTCAGGCGGCGATGATGGACGAAGACACGCTCGTCGTCGGTTACCGTGAATGGCGGGGCGAGCCGCGTGGCAAGGGCAAAC
>NZ_JBXWSF010000150.1:0-3872 GCF_059613285.1 Ruegeria sp. BHSB058
ATGATCGTCAGCCGCGAACTGGATATCCGCACGGTCGACACGATCAGCGTCAAGTCCTATCACCATCAGGCCCAGGGTGAAGCCGAAGTGCTGAAATCGCCCGATGGCGATTTGATGGGGGATGGTGAAGGCGTTCTGATCATCGACGATCTGGTGGACAGTGGCAAAACGCTGGAGCTCGTGCGCAAGATGTATCCCAAGGCACATTTCGCAACCGTCTACGCCAAACCCAAAGGCCGCCCGATGGTGGATACCTTCATCACCGAGGTAAGCCAGGACACCTGGATCTTTTTCCCGTGGGACATGGCCCTGCAATATGTCGAGCCCTATCGCGGCACGGATTGAAACCGAGACGCGCCCAACCGGGCGCGTTTTTTTGGACCATCGGCGCATACCGAAACACTCCAGGACGGATTCACAATGACACAGACCCGAACCGCCGCTACATTCGCGCCGCCGGTCATGGAAGCGCGTCGCTGGATACAAGGGGTCGAATTTCCAGCGGACCGACCGCTGATCAATGTCAGCCAAGCAGCCCCGGTCGACCCTCCACCCGAACCATTGCGTCGCGCCATGGCCGAGTTTGCGATCAACGAGGATGGCGCCCACCTTTATGGTCCTGTTCTGGGCAATGACGATCTGCGCACGGAACTGGCCAGTCAGATCTCTGAACACTATTGCGGCTCTGTCAAAGCGACCCAAGTCGCGATCACCAGCGGCTGCAATCAGGCGTTCTCTGCCGCGATTTCCGGCATTACCGGTGAAGGCGACGAAGTGATTCTGCCTACGCCTTGGTATTTCAATCACAAGATGTGGCTTGATATGGCGGGCGTTCGCGCGGTGGACCTGCGTACCGGGGATGATTTGCTGCCCGATCCCGAACAGGCGCGGTTGCTGATCACGGACAAGACCCGGGCAATTTCGTTGGTGACACCCAACAATCCCGGCGGCGTCGAATACCCGGCGGAGTTGGTGCGCGCCTTTTACGATCTTGCCAGGGAATACGGCATTCGCTTGCTGGTGGACGAAACCTATCGCGATTTCGACAGCCGCAGCGGCGCACCGCACGACCTTTTCACCGACCCCGACTGGGACGAAACGCTGGTGCATCTCTATTCCTTCTCCAAGGCCTATCGTCTGACCGGCCATCGCGTCGGGGCTTTGGCCAGCAGCCCAGCCTTGTTGGCCGAGATCGAAAAATTCCTGGATACGGTTGCGATCTGCCCCGGCCAGATCGGTCAGTTTGCAGCCCATTGGGGGATGCAGAACCTGTCGCAGTGGCTGGCCGGTGAACGTGCTGAAATTCTTGACCGCCGTGCCGCGATTACCGAAGGGATGCCTGCGCTGGAGAATAAAGGCTGGAAATTGCTGGGCCTGGGTGCCTATTTCGCCTATCTTGAGCACCCCTTCGACATGCCGTCGGACGAACTGGCACGTGAACTGGTCAGGAAGGCAGGCGTTCTGCTGCTGCCCGGCACCATGTTCATGCCTGCCCACGACAGCGCGGGCCAAAGTCAGGTTCGCGTCGCGTTTGCCAATCTGGATCGGGCCGGGATCGGACAGTTGTTCCAGCGGTTACAGGCGGTCACCTTCTGATCTTGCCCCCCGCCAGTGCGCGTCGTATTCAGGGCCGCAACGAAAAGGGCAGAATAACGCCGCAAGACTAGGGGGCATCATGGCCGCGCGCATCAAGAGCTTGTCTAAAACCTTTGTCTGGATCCTGATGGGCCTGCTTATGCTGGGTCTTGCCGGGTTCGGCGCGGTCAACCTCAGCGGCACGATCCGCACCGTGGCTCAGGTCGGGGATGAATCCATCTCGGTCGATGCCTACGCCCGAGAACTGCAGCGAGAAATTCGCGCGGTCGAGGCGCAGACAGGCCAGCCCATGCAGATGTCGCAAGCACGCGAACTCGGCCTCGACCAGTTGGCACTGGCCCGTCTCGTTGCTCTTGCTTCACTCGACAACGAAGTGGCGCAAATGGGCGTGTCGGTTGGCGACGAGAACCTGCAAAAAGAGATCGTTCAGATCCCGGCTTTTCAGGGTATAGACGGATCTTTCGATCGCGAAGCCTATCGTTTTCAGCTTGAGCAGGTCGGGTTGAGCGAGGCGGAGTTCGAAGCAGACATTCGCAAGGAAACTTCGCGGACATTGGTGCAGGGCGCCGTCATGGCAGGGGTAACCATGCCGGACACAATGGTTGACACGCTGGTCGATTACATCGGCGCGCGCCGCAGCTTTACGATGGCCACCTTGGGCGCGGAAAACCTCGAAGCTCCGGTTCCTGCGCCGACCGATGCACAGGTTCAGGGTTATTACGACGAGAACCCTGACCAGTTCACCCTGCCACGCACCAAGCGGCTGACATATGCACTGCTGTCGCCCGAGATGCTGCTGGACACGATCGAAGTGGACGAGGATGCGGTGCGAAACCTGTACTCTCAGCGCGAAGCAGAATTCCGCCAGCCCGAGCGCCGCCTGGTCGAGCGGCTGGTTTTTGGCGACGAAGAAGCCGCCAAAAGCGCTATGGCCCAGATCGAAGTGGGCGGTGCGAGTTTCGAGCAAATGGTACAGGATCGAGGCTTGGAACTACGCGATATTGATCTGGGCGACGTGACAGCTGACGATCTTGGCGCTGCGGCCGATACCGTTTTTGCAGCCGAAGTCGGCAAAGTGGTCGGCCCCCTGCCCTCCGATCTCGGCCCGGCGCTGTTCCGGATCAACGGATCACTGGCCGAACAGATCGTGACCTTTGAACAGGCCGAGGCCGAGTTGCGCGATGAACTGGCCGCTGACCGCGCGCGTCGCCAGATAGAGGCGCAATCCGAGGACATCAATGACCTGCTGGCGGGCGGAGCAACGCTTGAGGAGCTGGCAGGTGAGACCGGGATGGAGCTTGGTCAGATTGACTGGACCGAAGAAAGCAGCGATGGCGTAGCGGCTTACAACGGGTTCCGCGATGCTGCCGAAGCCGTGCAGGAAGGTGATTTTCCCGAGATCGCCTTTCTCGAAGACGGCTCGATCTTTGCGCTGCGTCTGGACGAGGAGCTTGGCCCGAGACCCGAACCGCTGGACAACGCACGCGACAAGGTCATAGCTGCGTGGGTGCAGGCGGAAACCGCCAAGGTTCTTGGAGAGCAGGCGAACACGGTGCTGGCACAGCTAGCGACCGACGGAGATTTCGCCGCCATCGGCCTGCCGTTCCGGGTTGAAAACGGGTTGACCCGTTCCGCCTATCTGGACGGAACTCCGGTCGATTTCCTGAATCAGGTATTCGAGATGGAGCCGGGTGAACTGCGTGTGCTTTCGGGCACAGGCACCGCCCTGATCGTGAGGCTTGACGATGTCCTGCCACCAGCGGACACCGATGATCTGAAACAGATGCGCGCGGCGTTGGGCGAACAGCTCAATCAGGCGCTGGCGCAAAACGTCTTTGACATCTATGTGCGCGACGCTCAGACCCGCGCGCGTCCGACGCTGGATCAACGCGCCCTGAATGCCGTGCAATCCAATTTCTGACACGAGACTGACATGGCCCTGACCCCCGACTTCGAAACCTTTGCGCGCGCCTATGAGGCCGGCGAAAATCAGGTCGTCTATGCCAGGCTGGCCGCGGATCTGGACACGCCTGTGTCACTGATGCTCAAGCTGACTGGCGCGCAGAAAGACGCCTTCATGCTTGAATCCGTGACGGGTGGAGAGGTGCGCGGGCGTTATTCCATCATCGGGATGAAACCGGATCTGATCTGGCGCTGTCATGGTCAGCAATCCGCGCTGAACCGTTCGGCCCGCTTTGATGCGGATGCCTTTGATCCGCAGGACGGCAACCCGATGGACAACCTGCGCGCCCTGTTGGCCGAGAGTCGCATCGACC
>NZ_JBXWSF010000151.1:0-3872 GCF_059613285.1 Ruegeria sp. BHSB058
AGCCATCGGAACGAAGCAGTCGTCGTCAGCCAGCGCCGCGCCGGCCGGGAAGACCGCGAGAAAGCCGATAATTGTCAATGTCTTCTTCATGGGGCACACTCCTAGTGGCTCGCCTCTTGATGCACTTCATGCGCTGCGAAACTGACGACAGCCTGAACGGGCGCGACCCACAGGCTTCAGCTTCGTGTCAGCCAGACGGATCATGCAGGGACATCAGACAAGAACGGGTACGACCATGCGCATATTGCTGATCGAAGACGACACGACCCTCGGCGCTGCCGTGCGCGACCAGATCGCAGCCGATGGCCAGTCAGTGGATTGGGTTACGCGGTTGGATGCGGCAAGCGATGCCATGGCTGCTACGTCCTACGACTTAATCCTGCTCGACCTGATGCTGCCGGACGGGCGTGGCATCGGGTTCCTCAAGGTTTTGCGCACGCGGGGCGACGTGACGCCGGTCATCATTCTTACCGCACTCGACCAAGTGTCGGACCGCATCGAAGGCCTCAACGCGGGCGCAGACGACTACCTTGTGAAGCCTTTCGACCTGTCGGAACTGTCGGCGCGGATCGGATCGGTCGCGCGGCGCTACAGCGGCAACCCCAACCCGATCCTGACCCACGGACCGCTCGACATCGACCTTGCTGCGCGCAGCGTCCATCGGGATGGCAGACATGTGCCGCTGACGGCGCGGGAATGGGCGCTCTTCGAAGCCTTCCTCGCGCGCCCCGGGCAGCTCCTGTCCAAGGCGCAGTTGGAGGAGAAGCTCTACGCCTTCGACGCCGAGGTCGAGAGCAACACCATCGAGGTCCATGTCAGCCGCCTGCGGAAGAAACTGGGGAGCGCAATCATCGAAACCGAGCGCGGCATGGGCTACCGCCTGGGCAGGCCATGAGGTGGCCCGCAAGCCTTCAGGCGCGGCTCGGCCTATCCGTGGGGCTGGTGCTGACGGTGCTGTGGCTGCTGGCTGCGACGGTGACGGCCGTGATCGTCCGGGCCGAAATGGACGAGGTCTTCGACAGCGCGCTCCGTGAGACAGCGGAGCGGATCCTGCCGCTGGCAGTAACCGACATCGTCGGGCGGGAAGATCAGGGTGTGACCCAGCGGCTCGCCCCGATCCGTGCGCACGACGAGTTCTTCACCTATCTCGTGCGCGATGCCGAAGGCCGCATCCTGCTGCAATCGCATGCGGCGGACCCCACCGTGTTCCCCTCCTATGACGGGCCCGGGTTTCGCCAGACCGCGACGCACCGTCTCTACAGCGACGCGGCGCTTCAGGACACGATCCGCATCACAGTGGCCGAGCCGCTGGCCCACCGCATGTCGGTGGCTCGCGAAATCCAGATGGGTCTCGGCCTGCCCTTGCTGATCGTGCTTCCAGTGGCCTTGATCGCGATCATCCTGGCAGTTCGCTTCAGCCTTGATCCTCTGCGCCGGTTCCGCGCGCGGCTGGAAACACGTGGCGCTCGCGACCTTTCGCAGGTTCCTCACGAGGGGCTTCCAACTGAAATCGGCCCGTTGGCTGATACGCTGAACAGCCTGCTGGCCAGATTACGTGAGGCGTTCGAGGCCGAGCGAAGCTTCGCCGCGAACGCCGCTCACGAGTTGCGCACACCACTCGCGGGAGCGATCGCGCAGGCGCAGAGGCTCAGGTCGGAAACCAAGGACCGAGCGGCTGCACAACGTGCGACCGACATCGAGGAGACGCTGAAAAGGCTGACGCGACGCACAGAACGCATGATGCAACTCGCGCGGGCAGAAGGCGGGCGATTGAGGATGGACAAAAGCTCGGATCTGAGGGGCGTTGCGAGAATTGTGGTGGACGATATTGGCCGCACGGGCACGCCAGATCGTATCAGGCTAAATCTTCCCGACATGGCTGTCATGTCAGATCTTGATCCCGACGCCTTCGCCATCCTGTGCCGGAACCTCGTGGAAAACGCTCTTCGTCACGGAGCACAGGCTTCCCCGGTCGACGTCACGCTGACCGCATCTGGCCAGTTCACCGTAGCAAATGACGGCCCCGTCGTGCCGTGCGAAACACTCGACCGGCTGACAGCGCGTTTCGAGCGGGCCTCTGCCACCTCCGACGGCAGCGGCCTGGGTCTTGCCATCGTCGCCGCAATCGCAGAGCGGATCAGCAGCCGCCTTGTCCTTCAATCGCCGCGGCCGGGCCGGACCACAGGTTTTCAAGTATCACTCAGGTTGCCGATAGACGACAGCGAGTGACAGCGACATCCACTTTGGTTCCCAAAGGGCCAAATGCAGCCTCGGGATCAAGATCATCAGGGCCTGGCCTGGCGCGTCGGTTACCGTGCTATGCAGCGTCACGCTCGGAAAGGCAGCGCACAGCGCCAGCAGCCTGTTCGGAATGGACCCCGCGCTGATGAACGTCATGTAACCAGCGCTCACCATGGGGGTGACCGCTGTTTCCAGCATATAGGGATGGTCGACGAAAAGGCTTCCCGAACATGGTAGAAGCAGACTGTCGGAAGCGATTGTTAGCCGACTGACTATCTCCGGTCACGGGGGCATTACTAGGCCCAGGTGCACACCTGTGCCACGCCTGGGCCCTCGGGAAGTGAGGCCGAAGCCTCACCCGAAGGGATCGTATTCCGAGACGATCACGACCTCGTCTCCGTCGATTTCATCAGCGGGGACGGCGCCATAGGTTCCATCACCGGCCTGGAAGACGACGATCGAGACCATGAGCGTGGCGGCGAGAGAGGCGGCGAAGGCGTGAGCATCTTTGCGGGACATCTGTTTGGCTCCTGTCTTGGAGGCGGAGGACCATCCCCCGCGCGACAGGACCTCGCAGGCCCGAAGACTGCCTGACATCACCGGGTGCGTTCGGCCCGAAAAAGTGAAACGGGGCCGAATCCATCCGGCGGCACGGGTTCGCCCGTAGTCCGACCCCTTGCGGGTTGATTTTGAGGCCAGGATTCGGGGCAAGGAAGGGAATGGCGAGCGGGGGATGGTGCGACCGCTGACAGGAGCCGGGTGTCCCGCTGATGCTTTCGCTGCCAGCCTCCCGGGCAGACATTTGGTAGAAGACCTAGTTCCGTGATGGATTGGATCCTATGGTGCTCCGCGATTTCGCGGGACAGGGTCCTGATGGGTGAGAGGCCCGCGCTTCGGCGGGCCCTTCGGGTTCTACATGGGCTCAGGCGGCAAGCTCCGCGCCCCCTGCCCTACCGGCGGCTTCTTCGCCGACAATTTCGAGCCGCGCGTTGCGATAGCCTTCCCTGGCGATCCAGAGTTCGGCAGCCGTGACAGACCCGGCCAGGTGGAGCAGTTCCGTGCAACCGCCGAAATCCAGCAGGACGCGCACCTGTCCGGGCTTCGGCTCCTCAGCCACCTCGAAGGTCAACGCACTGTCAGCCGAATGCGTTCGCATGATGGTGACGAGAATGACCCCGTCCGAGGCGAAGTTTCCCTCGTGCAGCGTGAACGACGCCGGCGCCGTCCAGGTCGGATAGGGTCGCGGCGGCTCCTTCTTGACGAGACGTCCAACGCCGTTGGAGCGTTCCCAGGCCGCGAGCTTCTTCGTGAACCGCGCAGGCGGTTTCGGACTGTTGTCGGTGTAGCGAATGAGCGCGCCCAGGGGCGCGGTGTCGAGAATGGTGGTTGCAGACATGATTCCTCATCCTGAATGCGTCATTTTGCATTCATCTCGTTGATATTGTTGACTTTTATGTGATTGCGGGCGGGGAAACCCGCCCTCGGATGGCGCGGATCACTCCGCAGCCATCATCGATGCATCATCACCCGGCAGGTCAGCGGTGAGGAAGGCAGGAAGGTCGACATCCTCGCTCTGGTCGGCGTCGGAAACGGGTTCAGACGCCCCCTGCCCTTCCGCGTCGTCGAGTGCT
>NZ_JBXWSF010000152.1:0-3681 GCF_059613285.1 Ruegeria sp. BHSB058
CCGTTGAGTGAACTGGCACCTGACCTGGAACGGATCAGCAGCGGCCCAGGTACCGATACCGCGCAACTGACCGAAAGTTTTCACCTGAATCTGACCGCATTTGGTCTTTTATCCTTTGCAGTGGGTTTGTTCATCGTTCACGGCACCATTGGCCTTGCCCTGTCGCAAAGGCGTGGCATGATCCGTACCCTGCGCGCGCTGGGTGTTCCGTTGGAGCTGATCACCGGGCTCGTCGCAACCGAGCTATTATTTCTTTCATTCGCTGGCGGAGGATTGGGCCTGGTCCTTGGATACTGGCTTGCGGGTGCACTTCTGCCGGATGTTGCGGCGACATTGCGTGGACTGTACGACGCGCCGGTTGAAGGGCAGATGTCACTACGTCCCGAATGGGTTGTCTCGGGGATCGGCATGGCTGTTGGTGGGACATTGGTTGCAAGCGCTCAGGGATTATGGAAGTTGGCACGATTGCCGCTACTAAGCGCCCCCGGCGAGCAAGCTTGGCGTGGGGCGGGCAACGCGCAAACGCGAAGCGCTGTTATCGGTGCTGCGTTGGTTGCCGCCGGAGTGGCCCCTGTTGTCCTGTTTGATGGCCTTTGGGCAGGATTCGTGCTGTTGGCTGGTTTGCTGTTGGGCGTTGCGCTGATGCTTCCGTTTGCGTTGTCGCGCGTCCTGATTTTATGCGCGCGCACTGCCAAGACGCCGATCACTCAATGGGTTTGGGCAGATTTGCAGGCGCAACTGCCGGGGTTGGCGCTGGCGCTGATGGCTCTGTTGCTGGCACTGGCTGCCAATATCGGCGTCGGAACGATGGTGTCGAGCTTTCGCTTGACGTTCGACGGCTGGCTGGATCAACGGTTGACCTCAGAATTGTATGTAACTGCTCTGGATGACAACCAAGGCCAGGAACTTGGCGAGTGGCTTGCAACACGGGCCGATGCGGTTCTGCCCATCCGCCGGTTCGAGTTGCGGCACGAGACAGGGCCGCTGTTTCTTTATGGCATCATCGATCACCCGACATACCGGCAGAAATGGCCTCTTATTTCTGCTGATCGCGATGTTTGGGACAAGGTGGCCACAGGAACAGGTGTACTGGTAAACGAACAACTTGCGCGGCGCGGCAACCTTTGGCCCGGAGATACACTGATACTCGCCCCTGACTGGGCTCCAACAGTCGCAGGGGTATATTCGGATTATGGCAACCCGACCGGTCAGGCGATCATCTCTATGGAACGGTTTGAAGAACGCTTTCCCAACGCCCCGAACCGGCGTTTTGGCGTCCGTATCGCTCCTGAACTCGCTACCGAGTTGGCACGGAGTATTCGCACACAGTTCGATCTGCCTGACACTTCGGTTATCCATCAGGCCGCCTTAAAGGAGCAATCCCGCGCAATCTTTGAGAAGACGTTTGTCGTAACGGCTGCACTCAATATCCTTACCCTTGGCGTCGCGGGGTTCGCAATCCTGACAAGCTTGTTGACACTTTGGGGGCAACGCCTGCCGCAAGTTGCGCCAGTTTGGGCATTGGGCCTGTCTCGCCAGAACCTGGCCGGATTGGAACTGATCCGAAGCGTCGTTCTTGCTGCCTTGACGGCCATACTGGCACTTCCTTTGGGTCTGCTTTTGGCATGGATCCTGCTTACAGTAATCAATGTCGAGGCATTTGGTTGGAGATTGCCGATGTATCTTTTTCCCTCAGATTGGCTCTTGCTTTCGATGATGGCCCTGTTGGCCGCTGCATTGGCTGCTGTTATCCCCGCGCTCAGACTTTATCGCCTGCCACCATCCGATCTGTTGAAAGTCTTTGCAAATGAACGTTAAAGTGCTTGTCTTGTGTCTGCTCCTACCTTGGCCTGTCTTGGCACAGGGTTTTGCAGGTCTAGGCGCGACCGCAGAAGGTTTTGAGACTCCCCGACGTGGGTATAAGCTTTCGTTTCCCGCCGATCACGGCGCGCATCCTTCGTTTCGCATCGAATGGTGGTACGTCACCGCCACGCTCTCGGGAGAAGACGGGCGCGACTATGGCATTCAGTGGACGCTTTTTCGCACTGCCTTGAAACCACGGGAAGCGGACGGATGGCAAAGCCCCCAACTGTGGTTGGGCCACGCAGCGGTCACCACACCCGATGCCCATATGTTCGCCGAGAGACGTTCGCGTGGCGGCATAGGTCAGGCAGGGGTCATTGCCGATCCCTTTTCGGCGTGGATCGACGACTGGCAAATGGCTGGCCCAAATCTCGACACCCTGTCATTGTTCGCACGTGGCGCCCGATTTGCTTATGATTTGACCCTCGAAGCAAAAGGTCCGCTCATTCTTCACGGTGAGAACGGGGTATCGACAAAGTCGGCATCCGGTCAGGTCAGCTATTACTATTCGCAACCCGCTTACGCTGCGTCCGGCATTTTGAAACTGCCAGATGGCGAAATTGCGGTCACGGGACAGGCTTGGCTGGATCGGGAATGGTCTTCACAGCCCCTTGCAGATGATCAATCGGGATGGGACTGGTTCTCATTGAGCTTTGACAGCGGAGACAAGCTCATGGCATTTCGGCTGCGCAGCAAAAATGGCGACTTTACCGCTGCAACCTGGATCTCTCCAAACGGGAGTTCAACATTCTTGCCAGATGGTTCTCTGTCTGCCAGACCACTGCAAAACAGCCAAGTTGCAGGACGGACCATCCCGACCGGCTGGAATTTGCAACTGGAAAAGCAGGGCCTTGACGTTCAGGTTACCGCTCTCAACCCATCATCTTGGATGGGAACGTCTTTTCCCTATTGGGAAGGCCCGGTCTATGTTACCGGCAGCCACACGGGCCGAGGATACCTGGAAATGACGGGTTACAAGTGATGAGAGTGTCAACAAGACAGTCATATCAGGCACGCTGAATATGGACTATCGGTCGAACTGACTAAAGTTCTTACTCACGAAGGTTCCAATACGGAAACAAATTGTCAACAATGGAGATATAGACATAATTTTGCCGCAATGACAGGATTCCGATGTGGGTGGCGCGTCGATATTTGTTTCAGCGTATTTTTTTAACTCATGGTGAGTTTGACACGCCGCCCCACGATATTTCATCGCGTATTGATGCAATGCGCAACAGTCTGGCATAGTTCGAACCACGATGCCAATGCGGCGCTCAACAGGCGAAATCGGGCCAAAAACCGATTGTCGTTGCGTTCCTTTGAAATCAGAGAATTTGAATTCTTCATGAACCAGACAAACTTTCGCCACGCCTGACTCGTACCCAGACAAGGCGACGCGTCTTGATAGTCTAATTACGATTTCCATGAGGGGGTACGAGTTCGGCGCGTCGCCCAGTCTATTCCCAAAGCAGTAAGGACGTAATCTGTACGCCGGGGGCCCTTACCGACATGCCGGTTCGTTTCCCGATTTCATGGATTTCGACCGAGTTCTGATTTCTGCCGCGACCAAGGCGCACACAGCTCAATCGACGGATCTCAGACCCACTCAGGCTGACGGAGTACAAAACCTTCATTCCATACTTTGGTCATATGGCGGATTTTCTCTCCATCGAAACCAAAGACGTAGACATAGCCGCTTGCCACTGTCCGTCGTCAGAGGTTTTGGGCCAGTTGGCGGCGTGATCTAAGAGAGGGTCTGGCGCATCTGGTTGGTCAGATTAAGCGGCGGATTTGCGGTGAAGCAAGCGCCGGGTT
>NZ_JBXWSF010000153.1:0-3582 GCF_059613285.1 Ruegeria sp. BHSB058
GACGCGATCAGCTCGATCTCGTCGCGCTGACGGCCAAGCTCCGACGCGATCGAGCCGTAAAGCTCAGGATCACGATCCGCGAGAGATTGGGTGAAAAAATCGTCGGTACGAGTTTTGGCGTCCATGGGGGCTCCGCAATGCTTGGGGTGTGTTTTGCGAATTTCCTATAGGAAACTGAATGGGCGAGAAAGGCCGTAAAGCGACGAATTGGCCCGCTGGGGCGTCAAGTCTGGCCTATCGCGGAAAGGTATGTTTGTTTCGGAACCAAATGCGCAGGACCGGAAACCTGAAAACATGAAAAAGAGAATCGCCTTTTTGGCAAGCGATGCGCAGGTGGCGCAGGACGCCCGCACAACCCTTGTGGGTCGGTACGGAAACGTGGCGCCGCGCGACGCCGATGTCATCGTGACCCTGGGCGGTGACGGATACATGTTGCGGACGCTGCACAATACCCAGCACCTGAACGTCCCCGTCTATGGCATGAACCGGGGAACCATCGGGTTTCTGATGAACGAATACAGCGAAACCGGCCTGACCGAGCGTCTTGACTCAGCTCAGGAAGAAATCATCAACCCGCTGGCGATGACGGCGATGGACCAGTCCGGCACGCTGCATGAGGCGCTGGCGATCAACGAGGTGTCGCTGCTCCGGGCCGGGCCACAGGCAGCGCGACTCAAGATCACGGTGGATGGTCGGCTGCGTTTGGCCGAACTGGTTTGCGACGGGGCGCTGGTTTCGACGCCCGCCGGATCGACCGCCTACAATTACTCGGCGCATGGACCGATTCTGCCAATTGGGTCGGATGTTCTGGCCCTGACGGCCATCGCCGCGTTCCGCCCGCGCCGCTGGCGCGGTGCGCTGCTGCCCAAGACGGCGCATGTGCGATTCGACGTAATGGAGGCCGACAAGCGCCCGGTCATGGCGGATGCCGATTCGATTTCCTTTCCTGACATCGATTGGGTCGAAATCCGGTCGGAACCGGCCATCGAACACCGCATCCTGTTCGATCCGGGGCACGGGTTGGAGGAACGCCTGATCTCGGAACAGTTCACTTGAACGTGAAATTTGGGGAAAATTTTCGCTTATGTGAACGAGGTCACATTCAGGGTGGTTCGGTTGGTCTAGGGTGAGCTTACCCGGAGTGAACGTCCTGATGGGAGTGAGTGGCCATCGAAGCGGCGTTAAGTAAATGATTGCGCAATGTTTCGCGCTGGCGGGGGCGGTTGACGCCGCGCCCGTCATCAAACTCCGGGAATATTTTAGCATGCAGGCCCCGGGCGCAGCGAGCTGCATTTCCCCGGGGCTTATTTCTTTGGTGATACGGCCTGTCGCTAGACAGTTGGGCGCTTCCCGAAACTCTCAGCCCATTTGTGCCCAAAGCGCGTCGCACATGCGTCCGACGCGGGCTTCTATTGCGGCGGCTGCGTCCACCGCCATATCTTCGCGCCAGCGCCGCGCCACGATTTGTACGTTGATGGGCTGTCTGCCGTCGGGCAGGTCCGCCAATCGACTGGGAACGCATGCCGCAGGCAGGCCCATGAAATTCATTGCATAGGAATAGACGGCACATCCCAGCACCTCGTGCACGCCTTCGGGGCCTTCGGTGTCGCGGTCGGGTCGGAAGAACGGTTGCGGCAGGAAGGGCGTCAGAACCAGTGGGTAGTCCTGCGCAAACATGGACCATTGGCGCGCATAGTGACTGCGCGCCGCCATCATCCGAACAAGTTCGGTGTCGGTGAAGGGAGGAAACTCCTGAAAATAGACGTCGAAGATGTCGCGAATCGTGTCCGAGCCGTGGGCGTCGATATCGGATTTCATCAGCGCCCAGACCTCACCCATCAGCGCGCGGTACCCGTTACGGCCGCAATCGAACACATCGGGTGGCTCGACCTCCTCGACGACATAGCCCGCATCCGTCAGCGCCTCTCGCGCGGTGTTCAGCGCGGCGTCGACCTCGGGGTGCAAGTCATAGCCAAAGGTGGTCTTGGTGAAGGCCACCCTGATCGGGCCGTCCATCGCCTCGCCCCGCCACGGCAACGGCACGTGGAACGGATCGCGCGGATCGGGGGAGATCATCGTGGGCATCGCCAGGTGCAGATCGCGGGCGCTGCGGGTGATCAGCCCCTGTACCGACATGGATTGCGCCAGCATCCCACGTTCGGCAGTCTGGCTGGGGTTCCATGCCGGTATGCGACCCAGACCCGGCTTGACGGTGTTCGCGCCGTTGGCGGCGGCGGGAAATCGCAGGCTGCCGCCGATATCGTTGCCATGCGCCAGCGCGCCGATCCCTGCCATCACCGCAGCGCCCGCGCCGCCGGAGGAACCGCCGGGAGAGATATGTTTGCCCCACGGATTGTGGGTGCGCCCGTGCAGCGGGTTGTCAGTGTCGGCGCGAAAGGAAAACTCGGGCGTGTTGGTGCGCCCGATCACCACCGCGCCCGCACGTTCAAGGCTGCGCACGATGGGGGCATCGTCGGTGGCGACCAGGTCCTTCAGGGCGGGCACGCCGTTGGACGTGGCATAGCCCTTTTGATCGACATTGATCTTGATGGTGACGGGAACGCCGTGCAGAGGCCCCGGTTTCGCCCCGCGCGCGCGCGCCATGTCCAGATCGCGCGCCCGCGCCCGCGCCGCATCGGCGCAGCTTTCCACCACGGCGTTCAATGCCGGGTTGATAACGTCCATGCGGTCAATGGCGGCGGATACGACCAGTTCGGCGCTCAGATCGCCCGAAACGGTGCGCGAAGCGATGTCGGTTGCGTCAAGTCGCCAAAGGTCTTGTTGTGTCATGATCCGGTTCTCCCGCTCGCAGGTTAGGGGCAGCGGGGCGGGAAGTCCAAGCTCGGGCACAGAGAGTGACGCCGGGTCACGCGCCGCCGGATGTCAGGTATTTCAGCGCCAGTTCCACCGCCCGGTCCGAAGTCAGGATCGGCGGGAACAGGGTCAGCACGTCTCCCTGCGCGTCGAGCAGATAGACAAAGCTGCCGTGGTTGTAGACTGGGCCGTATTCGATATCGACATAGGCCAGTTCATTTTCGACCGAGAAGGCATCATAGGCCACCTGCAACTGGGCCTTGGTTCCGGTCAGGCCGACGAATTCCGGGTGGTATTTTGCCAGCGGCGCATCCATGTTGCCGGGCTGGTCGCGTTCGGGGTCGACGGTGATCATCACCGGTGTCACGCTCAGTCCCTCGGCCTTCAGGCGGTCGACCGCCTCGGCCATCATCGGCATGGCAACCGAGCAGATACCGGGGCAATTGGCGTAGCCAAAGAACAGCAGCTGACCATGCCCGTTCGGGTTCACCTGACTGCGGCGCTGACCGTATTGGTCGGTGAGTTCGAACGCGCCGCCCACGTCGAAGGGCAGGGGCGCGGTCTCGGAACCGTCTGCGACGGAGGTCGTCGTGACCACCGCCGCCAGAGCCATCACGAGCCTCGGAAGGCGCATCAGAACCAGTCCTTGATGAAGGCCTCGTCGGTTTCCAGGCCAAGACCGAGGTAGCCTTCGGTCTCGATCATCTCCTTGATCCGGGGGTCGCGGCGGAACCATGGCCCCTTGCCTTCGGCATCCGGGTTCTCCTT
>NZ_JBXWSF010000154.1:0-3569 GCF_059613285.1 Ruegeria sp. BHSB058
GGTGCGCCGGGGATTCGAACATGTCAGCCCCAGGGCGCAACAGGTGATCGACAAGGGACGGGACTGGAAACTGTGGGTGCTGTGCGACCGCGACCCGGTCATGGAATGGACCGACGGGCGCGTTGCCCTGCTCGGCGACGCCGCGCATCCGATGCTGCAATACTTCGCCCAGGGCGCCTGTATGGCGATGGAGGATGCCGTTTGCCTGTCCGCGCTTTTCGAGGCGGGGGGCGAAGTGGAGGGGATATTAAACACCTATCAGGACAGACGACGCTTGCGTACAGCCCGCGTTCAGTTGCAGTCTCGGGAAATCGGAGAACACATTTATCACCCCGCCGGGGCACACGCGGCGCTGCGAAACACGATCATGAGCGCCAGATCCCCCGACCAGTGGTACGATGCGGTCGAATGGCTGTACGGCAGTACCGGCCTCGAGGGCGCGGTGTTCGCCTGAACAGAGAGTGAGCAATATATTGCATTATGCAAAGATATGGGCATTATATTGCTAAAAAGAGGGGTCAAAGGGAGGATAACATGACCTATCGGAGAACGCTTTTGGGCGTCATCGGCGGCGCGGCCGTTGCGGCGCTGGCCACGGGCTTCAGCGCCTCTACCGCGCTGGCCCAGGAAGTGACGCTGAAACTGCACCAGTTCCTGCCGGCGCAGGCCAACGTGCCGAAACTGGTTCTGGATGTCTGGGCCGACAGTGTCGAAGAGGATTCGGGTGGCCGCATCAAGGTGGAACGCTATCCCTCGATGCAGCTGGGCGGCAAGCCGCCGGAGCTGATGGATCAGGCGATCGACGGTGTGGCGGATGTGGTGTGGACCGTGGTCGGCTATACGCCGGGCCGTTTCCCCTCGACCGAAGTATTCGAACTGCCCTTCATGATGACAAATGCACGCGCCGTGTCGCGCGCCTATTGGGAAATGTTCGAAAAACACATGAAGGATGACGAGTTCAAGGATGTCCACATCCTCGCCACCTGGGTGCATGGTCCGGGCATGATCCACACCTCCGAACCGGTGGAAAGCCCCGAAGACCTGCAAGGCATGAAGATCCGCGGCGGCTCGCGCTCGGTCAACTCGCTTTTGACCAAGCTCGGCGCGACCCCGGTCGGCATGCCGGTGCCCGCCGTGCCCGAGGGGCTCAGCAAAGGCGTGATCGACGGCACCACCATCCCATGGGAAGTCACCACCGCCCTGAAGGTGCCGGAACTGGTCGAGAACCACACCGAATTCGAGGGCCGCGCATTGTATACGCTGACCTTCGTTCTGGCGATGAACAAGGCCAAATATGACAGCCTGCCGGATGATCTGAAAAAGGTGATCGACGACAATTCGGGTCTCGAATTCTCGGTCTTCGCGGGTGGCACGCAGGCTGATGCCGATGGCCCCGCTCGACTTGTCGCTGAGGACCTGGGCAACAACATCATCACCATCGACCAGGCCGGTGTCGAGGAATGGCGCGCCCTGGCGCAGCCGATCTATGACGAATGGATCGCCGACATGGCCTCCAAAGGCAAGGACGGTCAGGCACTGCTCGACGAAGCGCAGATGCTGATCGACAAATACACGCCGGACTATTCCAACTGATCCGGCCCATCGCAACCGGTCGCGGCGCCCCGGCGCCGCGATCCAATGGCCCCCGCAAAAGATCGAGGTCCAATGCATAGACTGATGAAGGGGTTGGCCAGAACGCTGGCCATCATCGGCGGGATCGTCCTGAGCCTCCTGATCCTGCTGACCTGCGTGTCCATTCTGGGCCGCTTGCTGAACGGGTTTTTCCACGGCGACATGATGCAAAGCCTCGCGCCCGGATTGTCCGACTGGGCCATCGGCATGGGCGTCGGCCCGGTCAACGGCGATTTCGAACTGGTCGAGGCAGGCGTCGCCTTTGCCATTTTCTGCTTTCTGCCCCTGTGCCAGATCACCTCGGGACATGCTTCGGTCGATATTCTCACCAACGTCTTCTCCAACGGCTTCAACCGCTTCCTGCGCATGGTGACCGAGATCATTTTTGCCGCCGTTCTGATCCTGATCGCGTGGAAACTGTTCGACGGTATGATCAGCAAGAAAGAGTATCACGAAACAACCTTCCTGCTGCAGTTCCCGATCTGGTGGGCCTATGCGCTCAGTTTCGCCGCGGCGCTGGCGGCGGCGGCGGTCGGCGTCTACATGGCCGGCGTTCGTACCTATGAATTCTTTACCGGCCGCATCCTGATCCGGGATGGGGTGGAGGCACTGCATTGACTGCTCTGGAAATCGGAATTGCCTCCTTCCCCGCCCTGATGGTGCTGATCTTTCTGCGCGTGCCCATCGGGCTGGCGATGTTTCTTGTGGGGTTTGTCGGCCTGGTTCTCGTGACCGACGGCACACAGGTGGCCTTTGCCCGGCTCAAGAACGAGACCTACACGACCTTTTCCAGCTATTCGCTGACCATCGTGCCCATGTTCCTGCTGATGGGGCATTTTGCAACGCTGGGCGGCATGTCCAACGCGTTGTTCAAGGCGGCCGAAGGCTGGCTGGGTCACAAAAAGGGCGGCGTTGCCATGGCCGCGATCGGGGCCTGCGCCGGGTTCGGCGCGATCTGCGGCTCGTCGCTGGCAACGGCCGCCACCATGGGCCGCGTCGCTCTGCCGGAACTCAAGCAATATGGTTACGCCGGCGGGTTTTCCACCGCGACTTTGGCCGCCGGCGGTACGCTGGGCATCCTGATCCCGCCCTCCGTGGTGCTGGTGATCTATGCCATCCTGACCGAACAGAACATCGCCAAGCTTTTCCTTGCCGCCTTCATTCCCGGTATTCTTGCGGCTGTGGGCTATGTCATCGCCATCTCGGTCTACGTCCGCCTCTATCCCGAAAGCGCGGGCACCCGCCCGCCGGTTCCCTATGCCGAACGCTTTGCGGCGCTGATCCAGGTCTGGCCGGTCCTGCTGGTCTTTGGGCTTGTGGTGGGTGGCATCTATCTGGGCTGGTTCACCCCGACCGAGGGCGCGGCAGTCGGCGCATTCGGCACCGGCGTCATCGCCTTTTTCAACGGCGGCCTGACGCTTGCGACTCTGGCGGACAGTTTTCTGGTGACAGCCCGCTCGACCGCGATGATCTTTTTCATCGTGTTGGGTGCGGGCTTCTACAACGGTTTCCTCGCCCTCACGCAGGTACCGCAGGAACTGTCGAATTACGTGGTCAGTCAGGGTTTTTCGCCCTGGGTCGTCCTGGCGCTGATCCTGTGTTTCTACCTCGTCTTCGGTTGCCTCATGGACAGCCTGTCGATGATCCTGCTGACGATCCCGATCTTTTTCCCGGTGATCTCGGCGATGGATTTCAATTTCGTCTCGCTGGCGGCGATGCAGGCCCAGGCCGCGATGGAAGTGCTGAATGTCGGCGTGCCCGACGGCATGGGTATCGAGATGCTTGCTTCGATTCAGGATGCCATCGCCACTGGCACCGAACTGACACGCGAACAGATGAAAGAGCTGGGCATTCGCGTCACCCGTGGCATGGCCAACCGGATCGAGGCGGAACAGGTCGCCATCTGGTTCGGCATCCTCGTGCTGATCGTGGTCGAG
>NZ_JBXWSF010000155.1:0-3452 GCF_059613285.1 Ruegeria sp. BHSB058
ATCACGATCTCTTCGAAGTCTTCAAAGATCGCTTCGATCCGTTCTGGGCTTTCCGGCGGTGACGCGGGCAGGGCGTCCAACACCGCGCCCGGCTCCGTCCGGGCGCGCACCGGGCGATCCGCGACACTCAGATGATAGGTCTGCGCCCAGTCCGCCACCTTGCGGCCCCATGCGCCGAATTCGTGCCACTTCATCGCCCACTCCGCTCTGCCTGGTCCGGTTTTCGCCCGCACCTTAGTGCCAATCTGGTTGCCACAGTCACAAAAAATACTTAACAAGTCAATCAAGTGTGGTGATTTGACCAGCCCCGGCAATCACTCACTGGTTGCTAACCAACAGGAATTGAGCAAAGATTCTTTCATGAGCCAAGACCTGCCACTGACCTCAAGATCCCTTCCCATCGCGCTGCTGCGCGCGCGTGAACGGGTGATGGGGCCGATCCGGGCGATGCTGGCCGATGTCGGTATCACGGAACAGCAATGGCGCGTGCTGCGGGTGCTTCAGGAAGAGGGCTCGCAAGACCCCACACGCATCGCCGACCGGGCCTGCCTGCTGCTGCCCAGCCTCACACGCATTCTGCAAAAGCTCGAGGAAAAGGAACTGATCGAACGCCGCCCCGACGCCCATGACCGCCGAAAACAGGTCATCAGCATTCGCGACGGCGGTCGCCAGATCATCAGCCGGAACCTCAGCACCAGCATCCGCGCCGCCGAGCGCATTCGTGCGCAGATGGGACCCGAGCGTTACGAAACCCTGCTGGATCTGCTCAACGAACTGCATGACATAGACGAGTGACCGGGGAACACGTCCGCGAACGATCTCCAGCAGCCCCGAATTGTCCCGCCGGGAATAAGGGGGGCTATCCCCGGCGGGGTGGCCAGGATGAGACAGGTTACTTGACCTGACCACAGGCCGGGAGGTCCTGGTCGAAACCGGACATCCGGCCTTTAGCAACAAGGCATGCGTGGCCTGAAATGAGACCGCCCATTTCACAGAGAAGCTTGGGTGCGGGTTCTCTGGTGGGTGTGCCCTGTAGCATTCCTGCGCCGTCACTTGCGTGAGTGGCCGTGTTCCTTCATGTCCCGAAAAAGGTCTGACTGGGTTTTGCTACCCCAATTCTTGGTGGACCTGGCGCAGTTCCTGCCCTACCGCGCATCATGGCAGGAAACAAAGCCGCAAGGCTCCACCTTTAGGTTGAAATTAGCGCGCGCATCCTTGCCGCCAAGGCTGCAGCGCGAAAAATCATTGATCACGTTTGCGTTTGTTCCGGGTGTTTCCTCCAAAGCGGGACGTGTCCCACCAATACTCCGAATCCGTCCAATCGGCGGACAGGAAATCGGACGAAACCGAATCTGCGCGAATTCGCGCCACTGCAACCATCGGTTGTCGGCAGAAACTGGCGCGTGCAGCCCGGTGATTCCATTCAACCGGCGACTCGGCCCTTCCTGACGGCTCAACCTTGCCTCAAACCAAATGCCCCATAAGATACAACCCGGTGCACTGCGCATGGGGGGAGGGTGTCTTGTCACAGAAACTGGGAACGCTGGAAGACCTGCCGCAGGATTACCGAGACGACATGGAACGCGCGGGCGTCGCCCCCTTGTGGCCGATGATGCGCAACGTCCTGCCGCATGGCGAACCGCAGCCGGTCACCCGCCCGGGCTATTGGAACTACGACACGGTTCGCCCCCTTCTGCTGCGCGCCGGAGAGCTGACGCCGGTCGAAAAGGCCGAGCGCCGGGTGCTGGTCCTGTCCGATCCCGGCCGCGGCGTCGGTGCGATGCAGGCGACCTCGACCATCTATCTGGGCCTGCAGCTGCTGTTGCCCGGAGAACAGGCGCCAGCGCACCGCCACACCCCCTCTGCCGTCAGGATCGTGGTCGAAGGCACTGGTGGTTATACCGTGGTCGATGGCGAACGGCTGCCGATGGACGCGGGTGATCTCGTGCTGACCCCGGGCGGGGAATGGCACGACCACGGTCACGACGGCGACGGCCCCGTCGTCTGGCTCGACGCTTTGGACTTGCCGCTTTTCGTCTATCTCGAAGGCTCATACGCCATCGAGGGCGAATTGCAGGCACAGCGCAACCGTCCCGATGCCAGTCAGGTCGAATACCGCGCTGCGGGTCTTGCACCATCCCGACGCCCGCGCCAGACCGCCCGCCGTTACCCGATGATGCGCTATCCCTGGTCCGAAACCGAAGCGGCCTTGCGCCAGATGGCAATCTATGGCGAAGGCGTCACCGAACTCGACTACATCAACCCTGAAACCGGCAACGACGTGCTGCCAACTCTGGGTTTCACCGCGATGATGCTGAAAAAGGGCGAACGCCACGCGCCGCCTTTCCGCTCCGCCTCCTGCGCCTTTCATGTCATCGGCGGCGAGGGCGAAACCACCATCAACGGCAAGACCATCCTCTGGGGGCCGAAAGACACGTTTACCGCCCCGGTCTTTGCCGACATTGCCCACAAGGCCGGGACCGAGGCCTTCCTGATCCGCATTCACGACCGTCCCCTGCAGGACAAGCTTGGCTATTACGAGGAGCGCCCGAGATGAGCGACAGCCTGTTCACCCTTCCCCCTGTTCCGGGCATCCCGGTCAGGGGCGAATCCGCGACCTACCCTATCGGGCGGATTTTCTGCGTGGGCCGCAACTATGCCGCGCACGCGGCCGAGATGGGCAACGAAGTGGATCGCGAAGCGCCGTTCTACTTCACCAAATCCGCCCCCAACGCCATCCTGACAGGCGCGTCGGTGCCCTATCCGCCGGGGACCGAGAACTATCACTATGAAATGGAACTTGCATTTGCCATTGGCAGGCCGGTGTTCCGCGCCAGCCGGGACGAGGCCTGGGCGGCCGTCTATGCCTATGGCTGCGCCCTCGACATGACCCGGCGCGACCTGCAAATCCGCGAACGCAACAAACAGCGCCCCTGGGATCTGGGCAAGGATGTGGAAAACGCCGCCGTTTTTGCGCCGCTGACCAAGGCGGGCGACTGGTCGCCGGATGACGGCAAACGCATCCATCTTCAGGTGAATGGCGAATCCCGTCAGGATGCCACGCTGTCCGAGCTGATCTGGAAGATCGACGAAATCGTCAGCCATCTGTCTGGCTTTTATCATCTGCGCCCCGGCGACCTGATCATGACCGGCACGCCGGCGGGCGTGGGGCCGGTGATCGCCGGCGACCTGATCACCGGCAGCATTGACGGGCTCGACCCGATCGAATTGAACCTGACCGAGGCCGAATGACCCATGTCAGACCGGATCGTCATCGCGGGCGGCGGGATCGGGGGGCTGGCGGCCGCCATTGGCCTCGCCCAGCGGGGGCAGCGGGTTCTGGTGCTGGAAAAAGCCGGTCAGTTCGGCGAAATCGGGGCGGGAATCCAGCTGGGTCCGAACGCCTTCCATGCCTTTGACTATCTGGGCGTCGGTGACGCGGCGCGGGCGAT
>NZ_JBXWSF010000156.1:0-3404 GCF_059613285.1 Ruegeria sp. BHSB058
CCAACGGATGAATAGACCCTAACAAGGCTAATGATCCAACCAAGGAGGCCAGCGCAAACACCACGGCACTGATCGCGTCTGATACAACGGATGTCAGAGCGCTGGAGGTCTGCATCTGTTTCTGAGCAATCCGGCCCGCAAAATCATCGTCGAAATAAGTCACCGATTGCCCAAGCGTCCACCGGTTAAGCTTGGACAAAACGAGTGGCTGAATGTTGGGCATGACGACATAGTTGTTCAGCACCGACGAAAGCCCGGCCACAGCCGGCCGGAGCAGCATGAAAAACGCCGCCGCCCCGAGAATGGGTGCAACGTTGCTTACACTGAAGATAGCTTCGGGCCCACTGTTGACCGCCGTGTCGACAACCCGACCCAGTATCCAGGCTGTGGCCGCCTCCATCGCGCCACCCGCAGCCGAAAAGAACGCCGCCAGAAACAGCGCGGGCCAAGCGCCCGCCAGACACCATCGGATGAACGCCCCCAGCGTTTGTGGTGGGGGCGTTTCCGGTTGATGGAATGGTTCGATCAGGTCGGCAATTCTCATTCTGGAGCCTCAGGATTCAGGAAGCCGCCAGACTGTCGCGCCCAGAACTGAGCATAAAGCCCCCCCTGCGCCAGTAAGTCACTATGCGCCCCCTGTTCGACGATACGACCGCGGTCCAGCACCAGAATGCGGTCCATCTGCGCAATAGTGCTCAACCGGTGTGCAATCGCAATAACTGTCTTGCCCTGCATCATGCCGTAAAGCGTATCCTGAATCGCTGCCTCAACCTCTGAATCTAGGGCAGACGTCGCCTCATCCAAGAGAAGGATCGGCGCATCTTTCAGGATCACCCGCGCCAGCGTAACCCGCTGCCGCTGCCCTCCGCTCAGCTTGACGCCCCGCTCCCCCACATGCGCGTCATAGCCCTTGCGACCCTGCGGGTCTTCGAGATCAAGGATGAATTCATGCGCCTCGGCCTGCTTTGCCGCCGCGATAACCTCGGCCTCCGAGGCGTTTGGTTTGCCATAAAGAATGTTGTCACGCACCGACCGGTGCAACAACGCGCTGTCCTGTTGGACCATCCCGATATGGCGACGCAGACTGTCCTGCGTCACTTTCGCGATGTCCTGGCCGTCGATCAGAATTGCCCCCCGATCAGAGTCGTAGAACCGCAAAAGCAGTTTGACCAGCGTTGACTTTCCCGCCCCGGACCGCCCGATCAAACCGATCTTTTCACCCGGTTCGATGGTCAGGTTCAGACGGTCAAGGCCACCGGCCTCGCGTCCGTAATGATGCGATAGGTTCCGCAATTCGATCCGCCCGTCGCTTAGCTGCAACGGTCTGGCATCCCGTGCATCGACCAGCGCAATAGGTTGCGCAATCGTCTCCATCCCTTCGGCCACAACGCCAAGCTGGCGGAAAAAACTTGTCATTGCCCACATGACCCAACCGGTCATGGCGTTCAGGCGCAACGTCAGCGCCGCCGCCGCCGCAACCACCCCGACCGAGGCCTGCCCCTGCATCCACAGCGCAATGGCCCAGCCGACAACGCCCACAATCAGCAGGCCGTTGAGCGTCACCAGAACTGTATCCATCACGGTGAAAATCCGCATCTCGACCTGGAATGTGCGTCGCGTTTCCTCGATCGCCTCCCGCGCATAATCCAGTTCATGATCGTCATGCGCGAACATCTTGACTGAATGGATGTTGGTATAGCTGTCTACCACCCGCCCGGTCACAGTTGAACGTGCATCCGATGCCAATTTGGACGCAGGACCAACACGCCGGATCGTCCAGCGCACCAGAAACCCGTACAGAACAAACCAAATCAGCAATGGAACCATCAGCCGCACATCAGCCGCCATGAGCAGAATTGCCGCTCCGATTACATAGGCCAGTGAAAACGAGATCGCATCGAAAACCTGAAAGACCACCTCTCCTGCAGCAGGCGGCGTTTGCATGATCCTGTTGGCAATGCGTCCTGCAAAATCGTTTTCGAACCAGCCAACCGACTGCCGCAAGACGTGTTTGTGCGCCCTCCAACGGATCAGCGTGCCGTAGTTCGGCAGGATCGCATTGTTTAGCAGCAGCACATCAACCACATGCAGTAAGGGACGAAACAGCAAGATGAACGCACCGACGAGCAACAACTCGGTCCCGTGCGCATCCCAGACCTCGGTGGGCGTACCGCCCATCAGGTCTACAACCCGCCCCATGTAAAAGATCAGCACAACCTCGACCGCGGCCACGATCACCGACATCAGCGCCGCCAAAACAAACACCCGGCGGAACGGTTGCGAATAGTCGCGAAGGAAAGGCCAAAGCTGCGTCGGCGGCACGTCCCTCTCGGCATAGGGAACAAATGGGTCAACGAGATCTTCGAAATATCGAAACATGGGCGGTGCTCCAATTGAGCCGTCAGATCAGAAATGCGAAACAAGGCAGTGTCGGAACACCACCCTCACGGGGTCGTTCGTTCCAGATTCAGGTGAACCAGATCCCGAAGTACATTCGCATTCCTCCATCCATGTGACAGGCGCACCCTAGCCGGAAAGATACCAGCCTGTCACCCCCTTAGGAACTATCGCGTCCGGGACAGTAACTCATCTCGCCCCAGCGTAAAACCTGAGTCGATCCAAACCGTCTCTAACTCGGCCAGTTTCGCGCCCAGCGCGGGGCCTTGATAGTCAGGTATCAGATCCCGCGCCCTGATCGGAAACTGCGCATTCATTCCGGTTTTCAGCGCCTCATCCAGATCGGGTGTCCATGGCCGTTCCAGGAACGCGCATCTCAGCAGTAGGGCATTCATGCCGCCCTGCCACCCGTATCTGTACCCAAGTTCGGCCGGTGAAGCTGCATTTGTCGCCGCATCATGCATACGGGTCAGGCGCTGCATCTGCGCCTTGCTCAATCGCAGTGTCGACACCATCGCCTGTTGCCCCAGCCCCGCAAGACGCCTTACCGGATCTGGAGAAATCCCGGCCTGAGCTTCGATCGCCACGAGGGGCGCAAGCGCGCGATCATCCGCGCCAGGCAGCACGCGGCCCAAAACGCCAGTGATCCGCATTGCGGCAACCGAAGGCGCCGGATCGGGCGCAGCCAGAAGTTTCATCAATTCCGCTCCAACCCGCTCACGCGACAGCTTCTCCAAACCATCCAGAGCGCTTCCGATGGCCGACATTGCCTCGGGGTCGAAGCCCCCCTCCTCGTCGCCATACCAGGCATGAAACCGGAAATAGCGCAGAGAGCGCAAATAGTCCTCGCGAATACGATCCTCGGCTTTGCCAATAAATCTTACCCGTCGCGCCTGCAGGTCGCACAATCCTCCAAGCGGGTCGATAATGGTTCCATCGGGCCGCGCATAAAGCGCGTTCATGGTGAAATCGCGGCGTGCAGCGTCCTCTTCGACCGTATCGGAATA
>NZ_JBXWSF010000157.1:0-3069 GCF_059613285.1 Ruegeria sp. BHSB058
GCTTCGACCGCGGGGCAACTGGTTCTGACGTTGGGCGACACGCGCGGGTTTCTGTTCTTTGTTCTGCCAGCGATTTTCTACTGCCTTGCCCTCGTTCCGACCGCGATTTCCACTGGCGCGGTGCCAAAGCCACTGGTCAGTGTAAGACTTGATCTCAGGGCGTTGTGGCGCAACTCGCCAGTAGCCGTGGTCGGCGTGTTTTTCGTGGGCATATCCAACAGCGCATTCGGAACTTTGGCGGCAGTTTATGCCGACCGGATTGGTCTTGCCGTCGCATCGATGGCGCTGTTTGCGAGCTTGCCATATATGGCGGGCGCTGTTTCCCAGATCCCGATTGGTTGGCTGTCAGACCGAATGGATCGCCGCATCGTTTTGGTAACGGTTGCCGCTGTTGCAATCGTATCCGACCTCTTCTTCATTCTTATCCGACCCGAAACGGTTGAAGTCAACTTGGCTCTCTCTGCACTGTTTGGAGCGGCGATCTATGCGATGTATCCGATCATCATCGCTCATGCCAATGATCACGCGCCCGAAGGGACGGCCATTCAAGTAAGCGGTGGTCTTTTGATGATCTATGGTGTTGGCTCAATCGCGGGGCCGGCCGTTGCGGGTTATGGAATGTCATATTTGGGCGGTCAGGGCCTGTTCATAACTTCGGCTTTGTCCCACGCGCTGCTGATCCTGTTCACGACAGCTCGCATTCTTACACGCCCCGCCGTCGAAGCGGACGGCAAGGCTGCGTTTGTACCCTCGCCGACAGCTCGGGCGATGACGCCAGAAACAACACTTCTTGCGGTCGGTGAAGGCGAAGATCAGGAATTGCCGACTGAAGGTTAGATGTCATTTAGGTGTTAAAAGGCGACGGTAAAGCGTGTCCACGAATTCTGAAGCGCCGTCGAACGGGTCTTCACCCCCCAAAACAGCCCGAATCTGGATGTCAAAATCCGCATAGTGCTGGGTCAGAGACCAAATCGAAAAGATCAGATGGTATGGATTGATCTGAGCCACGTGGCCTTTGTCTATCCAGTGCTGGATCAAGACCGCAGTTTTATCCACCAATGCTTTCAGGTCGGTGGACAGAACTTCATGAATATGCGGCGCGCCACGGATGATCTCATTTGCGAACAGGCGGCTTTCACGCGGATAGTCGCGGCTCATCTCCAGTTTTCGCTGGATATACGACAACAGTTCGTCCAGAGGGTTGCCTTTGGGATCTATGGCACGCAAAGGATCGAGCCAGGTATCCAGCAGTCGTTCGAGCAACGCCGAGTAGATCGCATCCTTGCTCCGGTAGTAATATAGCAGATTTGGTTTGCTCAGCCCTGATTCCACAGCGATCTGATCCACGGTTGCTCCACGGAATCCATGAGCCGAGAATACCTCCAGCGCTGCTTCGAGAATCGTAGCGCGGTTCTTTTTCTGGATGCGGGTTGGCGCGCGGTCGTCTGGCATCGCTTTTGTGTTGTCCCGTCTTTCTTACCGAAGCACGCCAAAATCGTGTATTTTTTTGGCGATACGTTGCTATTCCTTGACTGACGTCTGCCCCGTGATAGCGTGAGTTTGACCAGATGGTCAAATCAAGACATCAAAAGCGTGCCAAATAGCAAGACACAGGGGGAAAACATGGCAGCTCCGGCGCAGAATCTCAGGATCAATGGCGACAGGTTGTGGGACAGCCTGATGGAGATGGCTAAGATCGGTCCCGGTGTTGCGGGGGGGAATAACCGGCAAACTCTGACCGACGACGATGCCGAAGGTCGCGCCTTGTTCCAGAAATGGTGTGAAGAGGCCGGATGCACCATGGGCCTTGACCAGATGGGCAACATGTTTGCGCATCGTGAAGGCACCGATCCGGACGCTTTGCCGGTCTATGTGGGATCGCATCTGGATACGCAGCCGACCGGTGGAAAATATGACGGTGTGCTGGGCGTTTTGGGGGGGCTGGAAATTATCCGCACGCTCAATGATCTCGGGATCAAGACAAGACATCCCATCGTGGCGACCAACTGGACCAACGAGGAAGGGACGCGGTATGCGCCTGCGATGCTGTCGTCTGGTGTCTTTGCTGGAATGCACACGCAGGACTGGGCTTATGACCGTGAAGATGCCGAGGGCAAGAAATTCGGGGATGAACTGAACCGGATCGGTTGGCGGGGTGAGGAAGAGGTCGGCGCGCGCAAGATGCATGCTTTCTTTGAGTTGCACATCGAACAGGGTCCAATCCTTGAAGCCGAAGGCAAGGATATTGGCGTTGTCACTCACGGGCAGGGCCTGAGTTGGACGCAAATAACGATCACCGGAAAGGATGCCCATACCGGCTCGACCCCGATGCCGATGCGCAAGAATGCGGGGCTCGGTATGGCGCGGGTGTTGGAAAAGGTTGATGAGATCGCTTGGTCCCACGCGCCACACGCCGTGGGTGCGGCGGGGCACATCGATGTCTATCCAAATTCGCGTAACGTGATACCGGGCAAGGTTGTGTTTACGGTCGATTTCCGTTCGCCCGATCTGGTGGTGATCGAGGACATGGAGCGGCGATTGCGCATCGAAAGCCAGAAGATCGCCGACGAAATGGGGCTAAAGATCGCCTTCGAGAAGGTGGGCGGCTTCGACCCGGTGGAGTTCGACGAGGGTTGCGTCGCGGCGGTGCGCAACGCGGCGGAGCGGTTGGGCTATTCGCACCGCAACATCATCTCGGGCGCCGGCCATGACGCCTGCTGGATCAACCGGGTGGCGCCGACGGCGATGGTGATGTGCCCCTGCGTGGACGGGTTGAGCCACAACGAGGCCGAGGAGATCAGCAAGGATTGGGCGGCGGCCGGGGCGGATGTGCTGTTCCACGCGGTCGTGGAGACGGCGGAGATCGTGGAATAAGGGGCGTTACCCCCGTCGCCCATTGGGCGACTCCCCCGGGATTTTTTAGCTAGATGAAGCAAGCGGCGCAGACCGCATCAGGGAGTTCAAAGTGAGTACTGTTATTAAAAACGGAACTGTTGTCACCGCGGATTTGTCATACAAGGCGGATGTATTGGTCGAAGGTGGCGTGATCACCGGGATCGGGATGGGTCT
>NZ_JBXWSF010000158.1:0-3083 GCF_059613285.1 Ruegeria sp. BHSB058
TACCCGAATGGCTCAGAGTGGGCAGGACAGTAATGGCCGCAGTCAATAAAAACGACTTTGGGCTGGGGAGAGAAGGTCTCTATGTTGGGCGTATCTGGCGTCCCGGCATAGGGCCCTGCCTCGTCAAACTTGATGAAGGCAACGTCATCGACATAACGACCAAGCAAGCTCCAACGCTTAGCGATTTGTTTGAGCGCGAGGACCTGCTTGAATTTGTGAGCGCAACAGTGGGTGAATCTGTTTGTTCTTTGGAAGAATTGGCCTCGTCCAGTCTTGAAGCCGATGTCTCAGAGGACAAGCTTCACATCTTGGCAGCCAATGACTTACAATCCGTCAAAGCGGCAGGCGTGACCTTCGCACGCTCGATGGTGGAGCGCGTCATCGAAGAGCGCGCCGAAGGGGATTATTCAAAGGCAGCTGAAATTCGTGCCCAGATCGCCGACATCATCGGTGGAACTTTGAAAGACCTCATTCCCGGCTCTGATCGCGCAGAAGAAGTAAAAGCCGTTCTCATGAAAGAGGGGCTTTGGTCTCAGTACCTTGAGGTTGGTATCGGACCGGACGCAGAGGTTTTTTCAAAAGCTCAACCGCTATCTGCTGTTGGTTGGGGCGCGCGTGTTGGCCTTCATCCGATTTCAACATGGAACAATCCAGAGCCAGAAATCGTTCTGGTGGTCACATCGGATGGCCGTGTCGTCGGATCAACGCTCGGTAATGATGTAAATCTGCGCGATGTCGAAGGCCGTTCTGCTCTGCTGTTGAGCAAAGCCAAAGACAACAACGCATCAGCTTCAATTGGTCCCTTTGTGCGGCTGTTTGACGATGGGTTCTCCATGGCAGATGTCGAGCAATGTGAGATCACTTTGAAGATAACCGGCGAGGATGGTTTCAAGCTTGAAGCGGTCTGTTCCATGGATGAAATCAGCCGCAAGCCAGTGGACCTCGTCAAACAAACAGTCGGTCGTCATCACCAGTATCCCGATGGCTTCGTGCTCTACCTTGGCAGTATGTTCGCGCCGATTCAGGATCGAGATGAAGAAGGGCAAGGTTTCACGCACAAAGTTGGCGACATTGTTGAGATCTCAACGCCATTGCTGGGGACGCTGCGAAATAAGGTCGATTTGTCTACGAACTGTCCGCCTTGGACGTTCGGGGCGACGTCATTGATGCGCAATCTCTCTCAACGAAATCTCATTTAAGGCGGCCAACAGCATGACATACACCCCTCACGGAAAACACTTCATTGCCGGTCAGCGCGTAGCTGGAGGAGAGACCTTTAAGTCTGAACCAGCGACGGGAGAAGCCTGCGATATCTCTGTAGGCACACCAGAAGATGTCGAGGCTGCGTGCGCTGCTGCGGCTGAAGCGTTCAAGAGCTACAGAACTCTGTCTGAAGCTGACCGCGCCTTTTTCCTGAACACGATTGCAGATGAGATCGAGGCGCGCGGCGAAGCGATTGCACATCATGGTTCGGCGGAAACCGGATTGCCTGAAGCGCGTCTTCAAGGTGAGCGTGGACGTACAGTGATGCAGCTTCGTCTGTTCGCAGAACACATTCTGAAAGGCGACTATCTCGACCGCAGGCACGATGAGGCTCTGCCAAATCGAGAGCCATTGCCGCGTCCCGATCTTAAGATGATGCAGCGTCCTATAGGTCCTGTTGGCGTGTTTGGAGCGTCAAACTTCCCATTGGCGTTTTCAACGGCAGGCGGAGACACGGCGGCGGCTCTGGCAGCCGGTTGTCCTGTTGTTGTCAAAGGTCATTCAGCTCATCCAGTCACGGGCGAAGTTGTCGCCGAAGCGGTTTTGGCTGCTGTTGAGAAATGCAAACTACATCCAGGTGTGTTTTCACTCGTTCAGGGTGGTAATCGCGATGTGGGTCAGGCTCTCGTCCTCGATCATAACATTCAGGCGGTAGGCTTCACTGGTTCGCTCTATGGCGGACGTGCGCTGTTCAACCTTGCCGCTTCACGTCCAAAACCAATCCCGTTTTTCGGAGAGCTGGGTTCAGTCAATCCAATGTTCATGTTGCCCGAAGCGGTCGCAAGCAGGGGTGAAGGATTGGGTTCAGGCTGGGCTGGTTCACTTTTGATGGGCGCAGGACAGTTCTGTACGAACCCCGGCATCGCCGTGGTGATCAAAGGGGATGGTGTCGATGCGTTTCTTGACGCCACCATGGCTGCCCTCAAGCAGGCCAATCCGCAAACAATGCTGACCGATGGTATTGCTGAGGCGTATGCGAAAGGCATCTCGGACGTTCGCTCGACCGGTGGTGTTCAGGAACTGATTGCAGACACATGTGTAAGGCGCACTGCTACGGCCGCACTCTATAAGGTTTCGGGTCAGGACTGGTTCAAGAACGAAGCTCTCTCCCATGAAGTCTTTGGGCCTATGGGCTTGGTCATTGAAGCTGAAAACCAGGCTGAAATGATTGAGTTAGCAGAAGCATTTGAAGGCCAGATCACCTGTACGCTTCATATGGATGATGGCGACATGAAACTTGCCAAAGACCTTATGCCTATTTTGGAGCAGACCGCTGGTCGCGTGCTGGCCAACGGCTTCCCGACAGGCGTCGAAGTGAGTGATGCTATGGTTCATGGCGGGCCGTATCCGGCTTCCACAAACTTTGGTGCAACATCCGTTGGAACCCTCTCAATTCGCAGGTTCCTGCGTCCTGTTTGCTACCAAAACATACCTAATGAACTGCTGCCGGGAGGGTGGTCATAACGCTGACCAAAGCGCAGCCAGTGCATTTTCGCCCAAAAGTGTATACCATATACATAAAGAGCGGCACGGAAATGGTGATCGACCAGCGTGTTGCTCACCATAAACCCGCGAAAGCGGAAAATCGAAAGAGCAAGAAGGAGCTTGCTCAACTGAAAGGGAGGAATACCTCATGAAAAGACGTAGTTTTTTAGCTGCAACTGCCATACTCGCGGGCACTCTGTCACTTGGAAGCACGGCAGCCTTCGCTGAATCGAAGAATTTGGTCTACATCACACCTGACTCTGGTGTGTCGTTCTGGCGCTATGTCGGCACTGGTGCAGCAAAAGCTGCAGAAGATGCGGGCTACACGCTAGAAG
>NZ_JBXWSF010000159.1:0-2956 GCF_059613285.1 Ruegeria sp. BHSB058
TATTCGGCCGTGCTCTGGGTCACGGTGCCCAAACCGGGCCATGCGAACAACGGATCCGACCAAGTAACTTCCAACTCAATCTCGATTCCAAGCAGTGCGGCCACTTCGATCGCAGCAGTCGGCTCCTTGTCCTCGGGCCAGTAGTGATCCTCGAAGGAAACAACCACGTCGAGATCGTCATCAACCCAGATTTCGGCCAGACTCGCTCCCATGCGCTCGCTGGCATTGGTCGCATCCTCGAACAGGGCAGCCCGGATCAAATGGGTCACCTGGTCACTGTTGAGGTCAAGCCTTGGCCGCGGATCTATAATTGACACGATGGGTTCAATCTCTTGCCTTTCGGCGCGGGATTGGACTGGCACTGGTTTTTCATCGGTCGGTTCCAGCCAGAAGGCTTCTGGAAAAATGTTGATTGGTGATGCGCCGCAGCTGGGGCAGTGCCATTGGTTTCCAGCGATCTGTGGGCCGGTGATCTCTGAGTTGCAGTGAAGGCAGTACCAGAGGTTCGATTCCTCCATCTCCAAGAACGGGTGCCGCACATTTCCTTCCGCATCCGGCTTTGTGGCGCGCCGTGGCCAATCGGCAAATCGCCGCGCCTTGACGCTCTGCATCAATTCCCTCGCAATCCCGATGGCTTCTTCACGTAGCACGCGATCGTTCATCGGGCTGGTCTGGGCATGCTTGATGTCGATCTCGACACGAGGGGCGGCCAAAGGGTTTTCTGGCAGCACGATCTGCCAACCCTCACCATCCATGCGGACGTCACCAAGCATTGTTTTCAGTTCGTATGGATGCCCCCGTACTTCTCCTCGAGTGACGGCATCGGGGCTTCCGAAGATATGGTCGAAGGTCGCACCCTCGTAGGAAGTGATCCGTTCCACGAAGGCCTTGATCGTGGCAACTTGTGCTTCGGAGGGAACCCACTCTCCTTTGGCGCTGCCTGTCAACGCATTCCAATGAGCAAAGCCCATTCGACTGGCAACAAAGTCGAGCGCTACGTGCTGTGGTTGACCCGTCGCCCTAGCGTAACGCTTCGCCAGTAGTTTCAAAGTCTTGAGCTTAGTGTTCTCTGTCATGATCCATGTCCAAGCCGGATCTGACTAGGTGCCCGCTGCTAATCAGACCCGCCGATGGCATGAGGTCTGCTGTTCGAAATTAAGATCGCTGCAAAGCTTCGCGTGGCGGGCACACCGGCCTGCGAGAAAGGCCTTGTTTAACCTCTGCCATTTTTGAACGCAGGTCAACACCAGCGAGTTGCGGGCGTGCGGCGCCTCCGACTTAGCGCCGTTTGCCCGAGAGAGTTTGAGGTTGGCCGGTTTCCCGGTGACGGGTTGAGGGCTGGGAGAGTGGCTCCCGGCGCCTGTCGCGGAGGAATGCCGATGGGCGTTGTGGAAGTTCTGGATGCGGTACAGCCGACGCGGGCTGGTGGCTGGAAAGTGGATGTGAGCCGGGGTGACCGGAATGGGCGGGTGTCGTCCGAATGGTTCAACAGGCCGGATGACGAGCGGTACCTGTCGCTCGACGATCTCTGGGCCAATGTGAAGGGTCGCTCTGAGCGCAGCCGCAGCCGGGTGGTGCAAACCGCCGACATCCGTGTCGAGGCAGCGCGCGACAGTGCAGAGCGGCTGCACTTGGTCCTGCCGAAAGCGCATGAGCCGATCGCACCCACGCACTGGGCCTTCGGCCAGCTTGCCAGCATCGTCGGTGCCCCGGCATCCTACCTGCGGCAGCTTCCCGCGCCTCTGGCGGGGATCAACCTGCAATACGGTTTGACCAACCACCGCGCCGAGCAGGTGAAGACCTTCGAGACCGAGGATGGCCGCACGGAACTGCGCGCCGTGACCGGTCCCGACTACGGCCGCATCCATGACTTCGAGCTTGTCGAGGCGGTTCAGCGCATCGCGGGCAATGGCACGGGCGATACGCGCTGGAAGGTACCGGGTGTGCTGGATTGGTCGACCGGGGTCTACAACCCCGATGTCGAAATCAGCCGCGACACGACCACGCTCTACGCCTCGGACCGCGATGTCTTCCTGTTCCTGGTCGATGATCGCAACCCGATCGAGGCGGGCAAGCTGGCGGACGGCTCCCCCGATCTCTATTTCCGGGGCTTCTATTGCTGGAATTCCGAGGTGGGCGCGAAGACCCTCGGCATGGCGAGCTTCTATCTGCGGGCGGTGTGCCAGAACCGCAACCTCTGGGGCGTCGAGGATTTCCAGGAGATCAAGATCCGTCACTCGAAATACGCCGCTTCGCGCTTCGCACATGAGGCCGCGCCCGCGTTGACGCGGTTTGCCAATTCCTCGCCGCAGGGGTTCGTGAACGGCATCAAGGCGGCGCGCCAGCAGATCGTGGCGCGCAGCGACGCGGACCGCGCGGATTTCCTGCGCAAGCGCGGTTTCTCGAAGGCCGAATCCGGCAAGATCATCGAGAAGGTGCTGATGGAGGAAGGCCGCCCGCCCGAGAGCATCTTCGATTTCGTGCAGGGCATCACGCGGCTCGCTCGCGACAAGACTCAGCAGGATGCACGCCTCGACATGGAAGGGCGCGCCAAGAAGCTCCTCGACCGCGTTGGCTAATGTGGCGACCGGAGGCGATATCGCCTCCGGTCTCGTTCCTGTTTCATCGATCTGCTACCGTGCCCGAAATGTTTAGGTGTTGGAAGTACGCGCATGGAAGAAATCGATTGGTCAGATCGTGCATTTTATGATGACGGCGAATGGGTTACCTGGTCGGAAATCGACGAGCAGCTTCGCTACAAGGAGTGGGGCGCAAAATACCCGAACGCGATTAGGTCTATGATCCCATATTTTGAGGATCTCCTGTCCCTCGCGGAAAGCTACCACCTCGAGACCGGCCTTCACCTCTCTGTCTACGGCGATATCGGTGAGCTGTTTGGTGCTATCACGTATGGTATCAAGCTGAACAAGACCTATGCCCAGGGTGCTGACGGAAG
>NZ_JBXWSF010000160.1:0-3024 GCF_059613285.1 Ruegeria sp. BHSB058
TCTGGCGAAGAATGTGTTTCAGGCCCACGGGGCAGATGCAGCGGGGCAGCCTATTCTGCGCAGGAAACTGCGTAGAGTTCAGGTGCTGACCTTCTTCAGCGAGTTGCAGCCTTGTGTTGTCGCGATGGAAGCCTGTGGCGGCGCTCATTTCTGGGGTCGCGAGATCGGCAAGCTGGGTCATGAGGTGCGGCTCATTCCACCCGCCTACGTGAAACCATTCGTCAAACGCCAGAAAAATGATTCCGCCGATGCCGAAGCGATCTGCGAGGCCGCGCTGCGTCCGACGATGCGGTTCGTGCCTGTGAAGAGCGAAGAGACGCAGGGCGCGGCTATGGTGTTTCGCGTGCGCGAGCTTTTGATCCGGCAGCGGACCCAGGCCATCAATGCACTGCGAGGGCATTTGAGCGAGTTCGGGCAGATCGCGCCACAGGGGGCGGCCAACGCGTCGAAGCTGATTGCAATAGCCACAACCATGCGAGGCTTTCGGGCGCGCAAACGCGCAAGCCATTCATTGTGCGGACGGTTAAACCGTTCGACTGCCTGAAGAACGGCCATAGCGCCAGAGATCAGGAGCCTCCGAATGTCACGCTGTCCCATCTTCGAGGTCTTTCCTAACCGCGGTCTTCCGCCGGTCGAGTGCTGGCGTGGTACAAGACCCAGCCAAGCTGCAAAGTCTCGGCCTCGTCGAAAACCGGAGAGGTCGGGCGCAAATGTTTCGATCGCCAGCGCTGTGATCGGTCCTACACCTGGCATGGTTTGTGCCCGGCATGTCAAAGCTGCTTCCCTTGCCGCCCGGACCATTTTACGGTCAAGCTCTGCAATCCGATCTGCCAGCCCGGTGATCTGTTTCAGATACAGTTTAGCCAGATCTCGAACTTCGGCGGGCAAGGATGTATCATCGGCCTCGACTGAGGCGGCGATCATTTCTCAAATGAACCACCCCTCTGGGCGCGACCAAGCCATGTTCGGCGAGATGCCCGCGTAGCGCGTTGATCAACTGAGTTCGCTGACCAACAAACATTTGTCTTGTCCGGAACAGCATAGCGCGGCTTTGCTGACCTTCTGTCTTCACTGCGACAAAACGCATTGTCGGGCGCAACGCCGCCTCAACGATCGCTTCGGCGTCAGCAGCATCGTTCTTCTGGCGCTTGACATAAGGCTTCACGTAAATGGGAGGGATCAAGCGCACATCATGCCCCAGGTTCTCAATCCCCCGGCCCCAACCATGCGCTGTGGCGCACGCTTCCATGGCAACAACGCACTGCGGAAATTGGGAAATGAAACCCAGGAGCTGACCACGAGAAAGCTTCTTGCGGAACAAGACAGACCCGTCGTCATTTGCGCCATGCAACTGAAATACCCGCTTTGCCAGATCAATCCCGATGATTGTAACCTCGGACATGGATGCTTCCTCCTGCTGTGATGGCTTCAACACTCATCACATTCGCACAATGCGATGCCAACTGGTGGGTGCATCCACGCCATCAACATGACTCAGCTCATTTTCGCAACCTAAAAAAGAGTTGATTGTTCTCAATCAACCTGCATAATTCTTTCTAGAATTCTGCGGAAAGCAGTGAAGGATTTACCAATGCTAGTGAATTGAGCTTTGTGGTGGCAGCGGTGTTTAGGGTAGCGGGCGGTATTTATAACGGAAGATGATTCGACGTTGGCGATGGCCGCACTATTAATCTATGTAAGCGTTAAGATTATAACCTCTGAGAATTTCGTGTACCGCATTAGGTTGAAATTTTCCAAGAGGGCTGGGAAGTAATGATGAAAGTATCTAAGTACTTTTTTGGTGCACTGGTTGTAATTGTTTTCCTTGGTGCATTTAGCGCCATTGAGAAGGTTAGAGCGGAAGTAGTAAATTCCAGCTCGGCCATTTTTACTATTGATGCTTGTGAGGGATATTTGAACTTTTTGGAGGGCGAGGATACCGTAACGCCCGACGGGTGCCACGAGATTGCGCACTTTCAAATATCGAATCGTAACGAAAATCTAAGACGTTATCTGGTGCTGCTAGTGTTGCAATCGGCTGAAAAATCCGCCTTGGGTGCATTGGCGGGAGCGATGCTGGCAACTATTCAGGGCAATGCTTCGGAAATGTATACAGCGTCGGTTCTGGCTGGCCGCTTTATAGCAATAAAAATGGCGTCTTCAGGTGACCTAGAACGAGCCGCACTGTACTCTCATTTATTGTCTGAAATGCAGCGTTTGTCAGTGCAAGCGATGTGTTCTGAAGAGCTCTGTAATGATATTCAAGTTGCTTCCTCCATTAAAAAAATAGTGGGAGAAAAGTTTAGTGATCTTGATATGGTCAGGTCTGATATTGTTTTATATTGCTTGCTAAGAACGGATGCATTCTTGATACCTGTACGGAAGGTTCTTGAAAGTCGCGCTTTTGCAGATTGTATTCCTTAAGCGAATGGAAGTTTCATAACGCCGTAAGGGCGGTATCTGAGGCTGATCTTCTCCCTAAAAATTCATAAATTCTACGGAGGATAAGTGGTGGGAAAAAGACCTATGACTCCAAAAAAAGATTTCACGCACGGTATGGGGGTGCCTGTAGCTTCTTTGGGTATTGCAGATCCGGTTCCTCCGGCCCAGGCTGTGGCTGAAGCGGGTAGAATGATGGCGTCAGCCTTAGGGTCAGGATGCATTGATTTTCAACGCGCTGCGTGATTCACGGCTCGGAAAATGGAGCAGTGACATGAGCAACCTTTACTGGCTGGCCGACGAGCAGATGGCCAAACTTACCCCCTTTCTTCCCGAAGTCCCACGGCAAGCCACGGGTCGATGACAGACGGGTGTTGAGTGGGATTATCTTCATCAATCGCAATGGGTTGCGTTGGCGTGACGCGCCTGTTGAATACGGCCCGCACAAGACGCTCTACAACCGCTGGAAGCGGTGGAGCGACAAGGGCATCTTCGCGCAGATCATGGCCGGTCTGGCTGCCAAGCACGGCGAACAGAAGACCGTCATGATCGACGCGACGTATCTGAAGGCGCACCGAACAGCGA
>NZ_JBXWSF010000161.1:0-2958 GCF_059613285.1 Ruegeria sp. BHSB058
ATACGACCGATGTTGTCTTTTATCGTTCCCGGGAACAGCTGAACGTCTTGCGGCAGATACCCGATGCTTTCGCCGAACTGGCGCGGGTCCCAGTTTCGGATGTCCATCAGGTCTAATCTAACACTGCCAGATGTTGGCAAAATCGACCCAACCAATGTTTTGCCCAATGTCGTTTTCCCAGCGCCTGAATTGCCAATTATCGCCAATGTCTCGCCTGGATTCAGCGAAAAGGTTATTCCGTTCAACACGACGTGTTTGGTCCCACCCGGGACATAGAGCAAACGTTCAACGTCCAGCTTACCCTCAGGGCGCGGCAGGCGCAGTTTCTCGTATTGCAGCGCCGAGTTTGCCAAGAGTGTGCGAACGCGGTCGAAGGCGCCTCGAGTCAACAAGAATGAATTCCAACCTTCTATGGAGCCCTCGATCGGGGCGAAGGCGCGACCGGCGATAATTGATGCGGCTATCACCATGCCGCCGGTAATCTCGCCATTCAGGGCCAGAAAGGCGCCCCATCCCAGAATCGCGATCTGGGTCAGCAAGCGCACCGCTCGCGAGATCGCGGCGAAGATGACATTCCTGTCCTGCGCGCGAACTTGCCATGTAAGCGATGTCGCCGTATCCCGGCCCCAGATACGAACCGCCTCGGGGATCATGGCGAGCGCATTGATGATCTGGCTGTTTCGGGACATCGAATCGAGGTGCTGGTTGGCCATCGACTGCGCTCTGTTCGCCTCGGCAAAGGGCTTCGCGGTCAATTTCTGGTTGATGAATGCAATAGCCATCAACAGAAGAGCCGTGACGATGACAATCATCCCCAGATCGGGGTGAACAAGAAAGATCATAAGCAAGAAGAATGGCGCGAAAGGCACGTCAAGAAATGCTAAGAGCGTACCCGATACCAGAAAGCCGCGTACCTGCTGTAAATCGCCCAGGGTCTGATATTCACGGCCTGTACCGTGCAACGAAGCATGGGCCGCAGCACTTAGAGTTGGCGCGCCGAGTCGAGCTGCAACTTCTACTGCTGTCCGCATTAGCATGAAGCGGCGCACGGCATCAAAAGCTGCTTGAAAAATCACGGCACCGGCGACGATCACCGTCAACATGATCAACGTGTCAAGAGAGCGGCTGGTCAGAACCCGGTCACTGATTTGGAAAAGGTAGATTGGAATGGCCAGGATCAACAAGTTGGTCGCAAGGGTCAGAACCATGACAAATGCCAGGTTGCGCTGAATGGCGCGCAGCGATGTGCGAAGTATCTTTTGATAGTTATCTGGAGGGGTCCGCCGATGAAAAGGCCCCGGAGGAGAAGCCCCATTGCCACCATCCCCACCACGCGCGAGCAGCGGTTCGTTTGCCTTGGCCTCCAAAGTGGTGCCCAAGGAATCTGGTCGAGGTTTTGTCGGCTGGGTTGACCCCTGAGGATTACCTTTGCTCTCCTTTTCCTCTGGTGCGTTTGTTTCACGTGCCGAGGTACGCGCTCGGGGTCGCATTGTCTCGGCCAGCGGCACACGCATCTCGGGCGACAGCCTTAAAGTTTTTTCGCCGTTCCCACGCATTCGATCGGCGCCTCTGAGGGTGCCGTCGGGGTTGAAGAACAGATCATTGCGCCATGGTGGAAACTTTGTCGACATACTCAAACTGTCCCGAAAAACCAAAACTCATGAACTTGCTCACTAGGCGAGCATGCTGTGCATTCCGTCCGCGTTGCTTGCATCGTGATCCATGTCGCTCTGTTTGCCACGACCAAGGCCTCCAAGCTCCGGGGCCTTCACAAAGTCGTCGTCCATCAGGAACGCAACGGCTTCGTTCACCAGTTCCGAAATTTCTTCGGTGTTCGAAGTATCCGGTGCTTCGACAAAACTTGCCTGATGCAAAAGCAGATCGGAATAGGCGTCGTCACCCGACATCACGACGGAATCGACACCGTGCTTGGCGATATTTGCGGCATTAAGCATGGCGTTACTGCTGGCGACCAGTTCGATCGCGTCTGCAGATTTGCCTTTGACGACTAGATCGTCCTGGTCGGCAAGTTTGTTCACCTGCTTTACGATGTTGACCTGTTTCAGGCTGCCATCGATCTTCAACACACGCATCTGTTCCATACCTGCGAAATGCGGATCGCTGGTGAGCGCCTGTTCCAACGCAGCAGTGCTGCCAGCGTCATCCACGGGAAGCACTTCGGCAAGTGGTGTCGGTAATTCTTCGTATGTGTCCTTGCCGATTGTAGTGACCTTGGCCTGGTTCATCACGAGATTGTTGTCGGTATGTTCCTCACTAGCTGTGGTCGTGCCGTCAACCAGACCAACGCCAATTCCCAATGATATCAGATCGTCATCTATGAGAACTTGTGTTTGCGCAACAACATCGACAGATATGAGGTCCTCCCCAACCAAGATCAGGTCATAGTGCTGACCCAGTTGCAGAATATCATTGCTGTTGGTCAAAATGTTGTCGCCTAGAGCATAATAGGTCGAGAACCCTGCTATTTCGGTTTCGATACTGTCGATATCCGTTGTGACGATGTCTTGTTGAATGACATTGGTGATCGTCAGATCGCCCTTGATCTGGTCGATATGTACATTCTGCGGCGGTCCGCCCGACCCTTTTTCGTTGTCGAGCCATGCAGCCGTGTTGGGCTTGATTTCGATTTCTGCCGTATTGAAAATGGACGTGTTTGATTTAATGCCTTCAGTGTCAGTCATATCCAGATCTGACACCACCGCGACCTGGCTAATATAGATCAGATTGATCGCCAAACCGCCTACGGCGATATAAGGGGCATCCAACCAGGCGATATTCGCGTTTGCCTCATTTATTGAAAGATTTCCGCCCGTAACGATCGTGTGCCCTTCGAAGCTCCCTTCGCTATCAGATGAGGCCCATTCTCGCGGCAACGCGCTGATGTCGCTTTCTTCAGAACCCACATCCCGCGCCTTGTGATAGACGGGGAGCAACTCA
>NZ_JBXWSF010000162.1:0-2956 GCF_059613285.1 Ruegeria sp. BHSB058
GGTGGCGGCGCGCCGATGTCAGGCAATCCGCACGTCGGATGCGGGCGCCGCTGCGCAGGCACATCAGTCGCAACGCCTCACTCGTGTATCGGCTGTCCTCGACCACCAGAACCGTCAACCCCAAAAGCGGCCGTCTGTTACCGACGGTCAGGTGCGGGACGGCAAAGGGATCCGAATCATCCATGGCGAGGCTCCTTTCAAACAGACGTCCCGACGCTAGGCAAAGGCGGCTAACACAGGGTTAATGGGCGCTTTGGCGCACTTGCCCTAGGTCGCCGCAGCCCCCATAACCGCCACAACCCGATGGATCGAGGAGGACAAGAATGATCGGTCGTTTGAATCATGTCGCCATTGCCGTGCCGGATCTGGAAGCCGCATCGGCGCAATACCGTACTGCGCTTGGCGCCAAGGTCGGCACGCCGCAGGACGAACCCGATCATGGCGTAACTGTCGTGTTCATCGAGCTGCCCAACACCAAGATCGAGCTGCTTTATCCGCTGGGCGAGGACAGCCCGATCAAAGGCTTTCTGGAAAAGAACCCCTCGGGCGGTATTCACCACGTCTGTTATGAGGTCGAGGACATCATCTCCGCCCGCGACCACCTCAAGGAGACCGGTGCGCGGGTGCTGGGATCGGGCGAGCCCAAGATCGGCGCCCACGGCAAGCCTGTACTGTTCCTGCACCCCAAGGATTTCAACGGCTGCCTGGTCGAACTGGAACAGGTCTGAGCCAGCCGCTTCGGAGGTTTCTACATGACGATCACCGCTGGCCTGGTTCTGTTTGCCGTCATCTGGTTCATGACGTTTCTCATCGTCCTGCCGATCCGTATCCGGACACAGGGCGATCTGGGCGATATTGTCCCCGGCACCCATGCGGGCGCGCCCGAGGAACATCACCTGAAGAAAAAGGCTTGGATCACCACCGGAATCACGATCGTTCTGTGGGTGATCATCGCCGGGATCATAATTTCCGGCGTGATCTCGGTGCGGGATTTCGACTGGATGAACCGGTTGCCGCCGGTCGAATGAAAACCGTGGGCGGCTACCTTTGGGACGCCGCCACACCATGATAGATGTGGGTAAAGGTTGCCGCGCCAAGGATCGGGATCAACAGGTTGATCAGCGGCACTGACAGCGGAATGGCCATCAGTGTTCCTGCGATCCAGATGGTCGCCATGTGCTGCGACCTGAGCTTGCGCGCCCCTTCCCGCCCCAGTCGCCGCATCGCCGCCAGCGTGAAATATTCCCGCCCCAGCAGAAACCCGTTCATGCCCCAGAAAATGAACGGCGCAAGCGGTGTGAACAGGGCATAAAGGATAAGCGCCAGCAAGTTTGCGACGATCAGCACGCCCAGAAAGCTCACCGTGTCGGTCAAGGCGTCGGTGAATGGAACCCCCGGCACCGCAGGCAGTCCGGGATAGTGCCTGTCCTCGACCGCCTGCGCCACTTCGTCGAGAAACATCGAGGTAATGGCCGAGGCCACCGGCACCATCAGGAACACCGACAGCACCATCATCAGCAAAAATGACGAAACGCTCGCCAGATCGTTGAGCCACGTCACCTCGCCCAAAATCGGCACGGTCACGTGCTCACCGATCAGAGTGTTGATCAGCCACAGGAACCCGGCATAGGCCCCGATCAGCAAGGCAAATGTCAGCCCGACGCCCAGCAGCAGTACCTTGCGGAATCGCGGATCGCCCAATTGCCCCAGCGCCATGAAAAACGAGTTGATGATGATCATTCCGATACCCATTCCGTGATGGCCGCAACATCGGGGCGGGGGCGTTCGGGTGGGGCTGCGCTTTCGGTGGCGATATGAACAAGGCCGGCAATGCGCTCGTTCTCGGCCAGCCCCAGCGCCTGTTGGCGGAATTCAGAGTCATGCGACGGCCAGCCCGACAACCAGTTCGCCCCCCAGCCAGCCGCCAGCGCCGCGTTGAGCAGCGACAGGCAAACCGCCCCTGTTGAATAGCTTTGCTCGATGGACGGCACCTTGTCCGATGGCTTCTGTACCTCGATCACGGCCACGGCAAGAAGGCCCTGATCAAACTGGCTGCGCGCCTTGGTGATATCTTCGGGCGACTTGCCCAGGGCCTTGCCGCGCTGTTCGACCAAACCCGCGAGCCGGGCCATCGCCCCTTTCTCTATAACCACAAAGCGCCATGGCTCCAGCTTTCCGTGATCGGGGCTACGGGCGGCTGCATTCAGCAGCGGTCGCAACTGCTCGCGTGTGGGTGCCGGGGCAATCAGAGTCTTGGCTGGGCGCGATCGGCGCGTCAGCAGAAAATCAAGGGCTGCAGGGTTTTTCAGCGTCATATGTGAAGCCTTTTTACATAAGCCCCCTGTATCTCGGTCAGGCAGGGCCGGGTTTCAAGGTTAAAAGTGCAGGGCTGGCGACATTCCTTGGTGCGGCTGGCTTGCGTTTGGTCAAAGTGCCTGCAAAATCCAGCGGGCACCATGGTCAAAGGCTTCGGGCACATTCAGTGTGCATGGGTGCCCGAGCCCAAAGCTCAGAGGAAAGGCAATTGACCGCGATGGCCAAACCGAAGCTCAAGGATCTGCCCGACCTGTCGCATTTGGCGACGCCGGGCGCCGAATTTGCCATCCGGGCAACGCCCAATGCCGCGCGCGACCGGGTGTTCTGGGAAGGTGGCACATTGCGCATATCAGTGACCTCGCCGCCCGAGGACGGCAAGGCCAACGCCGCGATTCGCGCATTGCTGGCCGCGGCTATGGGAATCGCCCCGTCGCATCTTACGCTCAAGCGCGGTCAGACCGCACGCGACAAGGTCTTTGCCTATGATCCCTGAGGAGGCGTTTCGCGGATCTGGTATACGCCCTCGGGCAAATCCAGCGCCGCCGCGAGATCGCGCACCTGTTCCGGTGACAGGGTGATCTTTTGCATCTGCTCGGTACGCGGGTCGAATTGTTCCAGCGTCACGCATTCCGCGAAATTG
>NZ_JBXWSF010000163.1:0-2858 GCF_059613285.1 Ruegeria sp. BHSB058
TGTCGTCGGTGCGATGTCCGCGTTCTATCACGACTCCACCGATGTCAATGACGAACGGCAGCGTGAAATCGCAACGCATCGCCTTATCGCCAAGATGCCGACCATTGCCGCGATGGCCTATAAATACTCTGTCGGCCAGCCGTTTATGTATCCGCGCAACGACCTCGATTATGCGTCCAATTTCCTGTACATGTGCTTTGCCGTTCCGGCCGAGGACTTTCAGGTTAACCCGATCCTCAGCCGCGCGATGGATCGCATCCTGACGCTGCACGCCGATCACGAACAGAACGCCTCGACCTCGACCGTGCGTCTGGCCTCGTCTTCGGGTGCGAACCCGTTTGCCTGCATCGCAGCCGGTATCGCCTGTCTCTGGGGGCCTGCTCATGGCGGCGCCAACCAGGCGTGCCTGGAAATGCTGGAAGAGATCGGTTCGGTTGACCGCATTCCCGAATACATCGCCCGCGCCAAGGACAAGAACGATCCGTTCCGTCTGATGGGCTTTGGCCACCGCGTTTACAAGAACTTTGACCCCCGCGCCAAAGTGATGAAGCAGTCCGCCGACGAGGTGCTGGATCTGTTGGGCGTTGAGAACAACCCCAAACTTCAGGTTGCCAAGGCGCTGGAGAAGCAGGCGTTGGAAGACCCGTATTTCATCGACAAGAAGCTGTTCCCGAATGTCGACTTCTACTCGGGCATCATCCTCGAAGCGATGGGCTTTCCGACCTCCATGTTCACGCCTATCTTCGCCTTGTCGCGTACCGTTGGGTGGGTGAGCCAGTGGAAAGAGATGATCGCCGATCCACAGAACAAGATCGGTCGTCCGCGTCAGTTGTACCTAGGCGAAACTCTGCGCGACTACGTCGACATCGAAAAGCGCTGACCGACAGAAACAGCCGAAAAAATGTCCCCGCCATCGGCGGGGCATTTTCGTCTTCAGAACAGCGACAACTGATCGCCGGACTGGGCGGGCACCCGAAACAGATCGCACCTCAGTGGTGGTGTTTGGATCAACAATCCGATTCTGCGCGTTGCGGCCTTGAACCGCTGCGAAATCATTTCGGCATATTGCCCCTCGCCCCGCATGCGATGTCCCCAGCGTGGATCATAGTCCTTGCCGCCATGCATATCGCGTAGACGCGACATGATCTTGTCCGCGCGGCCCTCATAGTGCTGCGCCAACCATTCCTGCCACAGCTGCGACACCTCGCGTGGCAGCCGCAACATGATCCAGCTGGCCGCATCTGCCCCCGCATCCCGCCCGGCCTGCAATATGTCCTCCAGTTCGTGATCCGTCAGGCCGGGAATTATCGGCGAAGTCATCAGGCGCACGGGCACGCCTGCTCCGGTCAACCGTTCGATCATCTGCAATCGGCGCCTGGGCGCGGGTGCGCGCGGCTCCATCCTGCGCGACAGAACCGGGTCCAGTGTCGTGACGGATATCCCCACGCGCACCAACCCCTGCTTTGCCAAACGAGACAGAACATCCAGATCGCGCTCGATCAATGCCCCTTTGGTCACGATCGCCACCGGATGCCGAAATTCTTCCAGAACCTCCAGGCAAGCTCTTGTGATAAGGCGATTTTTTTCTACCGGCTGGTACGGGTCTGTATTTGTGCCCAAGGCAATCGCGCCAACCTTGTAGGACCGCGCACTCAATTCCCGACGCAGGATTTCAGCCGCATTCGGTCGCGCGACAAGCCGCGTTTCAAAATCCAGCCCTGGTGACAGCCCCAGATAAGCGTGTGTTGGGCGCGCAAAACAATAGGAACATCCGTGTTCGCACCCGCGGTACGGGTTGATCGAACGATCGAACGGCAAGTCCGGGGACCGGTTGAACGTGATCAGGCTTCGGGCGATCTCGTCGCTCACCACCGTGCGCAGTGTTGGAACGTCTTCTTCCAGATCCCAACCGTCGTCCACGGACACGGTACTGTGCCTTTCGAACCGTCCCGTTTTGTTCGACGTCACGCCCCTGCCGGGCGCATGTACGTGCAGCGGCATTGCAATCTCCCACATGAACCACAATCCATTTAGAACAATACGTGAACATCTGCAATATTCTCGGTCAGCCATTTAAGCAAAACCCAACCTTGTGCGAGTTGAAGCTGCACGAGATGGATATGAGGCGGCCTCAGCTTCTTTCTGAAGAACATTCAATCGATCTGAGGCAAAATATTTCCTATACGTCGGTTGCGTAGCGGCCCATGTCGCAATCGACACAGTGAAATTATGGCAAACTGGCAAAACGGACCAAATTGCCACTCGGGGGCTTTGCCCCTTTAGCTCAGGGAAACGGCTTATGTCGGATGAAGAAGACATCGTCCTGTCGGAATTGAACGACGAGGAACTCGTCGAACAGATGTTTGACGACCTTTATGACGGCCTCAAGGAAGAGATCGAAGAAGGCGTAAACATCCTGCTTGAACGGGGTTGGACGCCGTATAACATCCTCACGAAGGCTTTGGTCGGTGGCATGACCATCGTCGGCGCCGACTTCCGTGACGGCATCCTGTTCGTTCCCGAAGTTCTGCTGGCCGCCAACGCGATGAAAGGTGGCATGGCCATCCTCAAGCCGCTTTTGGCCGAAACCGGCGCACCGCGCGTCGGCAAGATGGTCATCGGCACCGTCAAGGGCGACATCCACGACATCGGCAAGAACCTCGTGTCGATGATGATGGAGGGCGCGGGCTTTGAAGTTGTCGATCTGGGCATCAACAACCCGGTCGAGAACTATCTGGAAGCGCTTGAGAACGAAAAGCCCGACATTCTGGGCATGTCCGCTCTGCTGACCACCACCATGCCGTATATGAAGGTCGTGATCGACACCCTGGTCGAACAAGGCCTGCGTGACGAATACA
>NZ_JBXWSF010000164.1:0-2713 GCF_059613285.1 Ruegeria sp. BHSB058
TGTTCACCGCCTTGACCTTCACACCAAACAGCGCCTCGACGGCCTCTTTGATCTGCGGCGTGTGATCATTTGGCATCTATTACTGAACCTTTCCAATCCGGAGAGGCTCCGCTCAACCTTGGCGGCATTGCACCTTGCGATCTTCCGCTTTAAGGACTTGATCGCTAATTCAAAAATGAGGACAATATGAGAATAAGCGCTTTATCGGTATCCGGGGCTTGCGGCCTATTTCTTCTGGGTGCGTGCAGTGGTTACGAGATTCCGGATCAAAAAACAATTGACTATTGTCGCCAGCAGACGGGGTTGGAAACGAAACTCATCGTCGTGACGTCACCTTCTGGTGAAAGATCTCTCAAAACCGATCCACCGGGAACGAAGTTGTCAGTTGAAGAAGCGACCGCTTTGAAATCATGCACCGACAAACTTTGACACCAGAATTCCACACTGGATTTCGAACTGTGGGAAATGGCCAACCAAAGAAGAAAGAGTACAGGCTATGAAAAAATTGTTGTTTCCAATAGTTGCCCTTGGACTAGTAGCTGCATGTTCAGGCGTTCGCACAAAAGAAGAGATTGAAGCCTCGCAGAACAAACTTTCTCAATGCATCAAAGCAGCAGGAATAACGACAGAGTTTGCTGTGACAACAACGCTATCGGACAATCAGATCAAGCAAACCGTAGAACCGGAGCGCGGCGTTACCGAGGCGCAAGCCAACAAGGCAAACAACTGTCTCGCAAGTTGAGCGACACCGACCGGAGCCGGGTAGCATGAGCCGCTCGGTTTCGTTTGGCCCAAGATTAACTATCTAACCAAAGAAAAAACCCCCGCTTTCGCGGGGGCTTTTATCTCTCTCCAAGGACGGGTTCGGTCAGAGACCGGTGGACACGTCGATGGTGTTGCCCTCTTCCAGGGTCACATAGGCTTTTTTGACGTCTTTCCGACGACCCAGCTGGCCGCGGAACCGCTTGACCTTGCCTTTGGTCACGGTGGTGTTCACCGCCTTGACCTTCACACCAAACAGCGCCTCGACGGCCTCTTTGATCTGCGGCGTGTTGCTGTCGATCGCCACTTCAAAGACAACCGCGCCATTCTCAGATGCCATGGTCGACTTTTCGGTGATGATCGGCTTGCGGATCACGTCGTAATGTTCTGCCTTGGCACTCATTTCAGTCGAGCCTCCAGTGCTTCGACAGCCGCTTTGGTGAGCACCAGGGTGTCACGCTTGAGGATGTCATAGACGTTTGCGCCCATCGACGGCAGGATATCCAGGCCTTCGATGTTGCGGGCTGCGCGGGCGAAACCTTCGTTCACGGTGGCGCCGTCGATGACCAGAGCGCGCTTCCAGCCCAGGTTTGCAACCTGCTTGGCCAGAGCGGCGGTCTTGCCCTCGGATGCGGCGTCTTCGATCACGACCAGTTCACCTGCCTTGGCTTTGGCCGACAGAGCGTGGCGCAGGCCAAGCTTGCGGAACTTCTTGGGCAGGTCGTGGCCGTGCGAACGCGGGGTCGGACCCTTGTAGATGCCACCCTTGCGGAAGATCGGCGCGTTGCGGTCACCATGGCGTGCGCCACCGGTGCCCTTCTGGCGATAGATCTTCTTGGTCGAGTAGCTGGTTTCCGAGCGGGTCTTGACCTTGTGGGTGCCGGCCTGCGCGTTGTTGCGCTGCCAACGGACCACACGGTGCAGGATGTCCGCGCGCGGCTCCAGGCCGAACAGGTCTTCGGACAGTTCGATGTCGCCTGCCTTGCCGCCGTCCAGTTTGATTACATCAAGTTTCATGCTTCACCACCTTCCGCGGGCGCTTCTTCCGCCGGTGCTTCGGTTGCGGCACCTTTCAGCGCAGCCGGGAACGGCAGGCCTTCGGGCGCTTTCTTCTTGACGGCGTCCTTGACGGTGACCCAGCCCGACTTCGGGCCCGGAACGGCACCCTTGATGAAGACGAGGCCACGCTCGGCATCGGTTTTCACCACTTCGAGGTTCTGGGTGGTAACACGGGCAGCACCCATGTGACCGGCCATCTTCTTGCCTTTGAACACCTTGCCCGGGTCCTGACACTGACCGGTCGAGCCGTGCGAACGGTGGCTGATCGACACACCGTGCGAGGCGCGCAGACCACCGAAGTTGTGGCGCTTCATGGCACCGGCAAAGCCTTTACCGATCGAGGTGCCCGACACGTCAACCTTCTGGCCAGCCAGGAAGTGTTCGGCCGAGATTTCGGCGCCCACTTCGATCAGGCCATCTTCGGAGACGCGGAACTCGGCCAGCTTGCGCTTGGGTTCGACCTTGGCAGCGGCGTAGTGGCCGCGCATGGCCTTGGAGGTGCGTTTTGCCTTGGCAGCGCCGGCGCCCAGCTGAACGGCGGTATAGCCGTCTTTGTCAGCGGTGCGCTGTGCAACGACCTGCAGGCCGTCCAGGTGAAGAACGGTCACAGGAATCTGCTTGCCGTCTTCCATGAACAGGCGGGTCATGCCAACTTTTTTTGCGATAATACCGGAACGCATATTAAATACCCTCCGATCTTACGACTGCAGCTTGATCTCGACGTCCACACCAGCAGCGAGGTCGAGCTTCATCAGCGCATCAACGGTCTGGGGGGTCGGATCAACGATGTCGAGCAGACGCTTGTGCGTGCGGATCTCGAACTGGTCGCGGGATTTCTTGTCAACGTGAGGGCCACGGAGAACCGTGAACTTCTCGATCTTGTTCGGCAGCG
>NZ_JBXWSF010000165.1:0-2671 GCF_059613285.1 Ruegeria sp. BHSB058
TGCCGTACATCACCACCCGGCCGATCCAGCGGTTTATCCCGTCGATGAACGAGACGTATCTCCGCATGAAATTCATGCCCGTTTCCCTGTTTTACTGACCGTTCCTCGGATGGGCCCGGTTCCGTTATCTTTGCGGCGCACGTGACTCGCGCTCTTGTCTCACATTGGGAGCCTTGGGCGCTCAGTTGTCAACAAACTTTCTGTAGACATGACTACATCAATGCCTACTCTGTAGAAAAAGCTAGATTTGAGGATACCCCGTGATCCCGACGACAAAGCTCGTGAAACAGATGCTGCAAGAAGGCATCGACGACCTTACCCGGTCCGAGCGGCAGCTTGCCTCGGTACTTCTGCAGGACTACCCGATGGCAGGGCTGCAATCGATCACCAAACTGGCAGGCGCTGCCGGGGTTTCGACGCCGACAGTAATCAGGATGGCCCGCAAACTGGGATTTGACGGCTTTCCTGATTTGCAGGAATCCCTGCGCAATGAGGTGGCCGCCCGGATAAAGAAACCGCTTTCCAAACGCGGCCCGTGGGTTGAAGAGGACACCGCAGAACACCCCTTGCCCCGTTTTGCGCAAGCCGTTTGGGCAAACATGCGCCACACGTTGGAACGCATCAACACGGCGGAATTCGATGCTGTTGCCAAATTGCTGGCCGACACCACCCGCCACCTCTATGTCGTGGGCGGGCGAATTACCCGTTCCAACGCCGATTATCTGTTCAACCACATGCAGATCATCCGGCCCAATGTGACCATGCTGGGCAATTCCACCAATGTCTGGCCGCAGTATCTGTTGGACATGGATGGCACGTCTGTTCTGATCATCTATGACATCCGCCGGTATGAGGCCCATCTCGAAAAACTGGCTGATATCGCCTCAAAGCGTGGGGCGACCGTTGTCTTGTTCACCGACCAGTGGGGATCTCCCATCGGTCGCAGGGCAAACATCACCTTTCACGGACTGGTCGAAGCACCTTCGAGTTGGGATTCGACCATTGCGTTACAGTTGATTTCCGAATCCCTGATCGCCCAAGTTCAGAACGCGCGATGGGAAGAAAGCAAGGAGCGGATCGAGGAGTTGGAGGCGATGTTTTCTTCGACCCGCTTGTTTCGGCGATAGAGAGGGTGTTGTCACGCCAAAGGTCATTCGGCTGGTCATGTCCGCGGTTGGACGCAAGTGACTTCGATGAGGTCATCGTCGATTGGCTACAAGCGCCACCGGTTTCCACCTCAGATCATCGCGCACGCGGTATGGTTGTACGCTCGTTTCAACCTGAGCTTCCGGGAAGTTGAAGAGATGCTGCTGCAGCGCGGGATAGATATGTCCGAAACTGTCCGGCGTAGGTCATCAAGTTCGGACCGCTGATCGCTCGAAACTTGTGACGCCAACAGGGTCGCCCAGGCAATGTCTGGCATCTTGATGTGGTTGTCGTGAAAATCTCTTATCGCAAGTATTGGCTTTGGCGCGCGGTCGATCAGCATGGCGTCGCTCTGGACGAGCTCCTTCAACAGAAACCGTACAAACGGGCGGCAAAACGGCTGTTTCGCCGCCTGACAAAGCGTCTTGGTTTCCTTCCCAAGCGGATCATCACGGACAAACTGCGTTCTTATGGTGCCCCCACGCGCCGTCGCTCCGCCCTCACAATCCGATATCGCCGCCTCGAAGCACTTGACGCCTGCAATCCGAATGCCAGGATCTCTATCTGCATCGCAAGTTAGCGTGACAAAATCCCTTAACGTCATTTTTACCCGAAACGCCCTACCACAGCATGAACGAGACCAAAAAAGGGTGCGCCATGATCCATTGGCCAAGGGTCAAACAGTTGCGGGACGAAGTCGGCGCGGACGAATTCCCCGAAGTGGTGCAGATCTTCATGGAAGAGGTGCAGGAAATGCTCGACCGCATCCGCGCCGATGCGGATCGGTCCGAACTGGAACGAAACCTGCATTTCCTCAAGGGCAGCGCCCTGAGCCTGGGATTTCAGGCCTTTTCCAAACTGTGCCAGGATGGTGAACGTCAATCCGCCGCCGGCGATGCGGAATTGGTGGACCTAGAGGAGATCACCAGAACCTTTACCGTCTCCCATTCTGAATTCCTGACCGGCTTGGCACAGAATACATAACCGTCAGATCACGAACTGAGCCAGCGTCTCATCCTCGGTGATGTCGGTATAGGTGAACCCTGCGTCATCAAGGTGCGCAAACAGACGCACGAAATTTTCGAGCTTGCTGGTCTCGATTCCGATCAGGACCGAACCGAAGTTGCGCGCCGATTTTTTCATATATTCAAAGCGGGCAATGTCATCCTCGGGCCCCAGAATTCCCAGAAACTCTTTTAATGCACCCGGACGTTGCGGCAGGCGAAGGATAAAATACTTTTTCACGCCGGAATAGCGCTGGGCGCGCTCTTTGACCTCGGGCAAGCGTTCGAAATCGAAATTGCCGCCCGAAGTGACGCAGACTACGGTCTTGCCCCGGATGAAGCTTTGCACATCCGCCACTGCTTCGACTGCCAGTGCACCTGCGGGCTCCAGGACGATACCTTCTACGTTCAGCATCTCCATGATCGTGGTGCAAATGCGGTCTTCGGACAGGACCAGAACGTCCGACAGGTGGCGCGATTTCAGCAGTTCGAATGGCCTGTCACCGATCCGGCCTACCGCA
>NZ_JBXWSF010000166.1:0-2615 GCF_059613285.1 Ruegeria sp. BHSB058
GACTGGCAAGAGTGGCTGGCCGCCTGGGAGCTCTGGATGACCGGCTGCTGCGCGGCCCGGAAGGCTGGCGGCATCGGCTCGCTCTTATCGAGGCGGCGGATCTTAGCTGGTTCGCAGGGGATAGGGTAAGTTCTGATCGTCTGGCGCTCTGGGTATCGATGCGGCTTTCGGGCGCACAGGATGACCCAAATGCCCTGGCAAGAGTTGGATGGGCTGTTCGGCGTCTGACAGGCGGTCCCGGACCGAAGGTTGACTTGGCCGCCTTCCTGGATCGCCGCGATCCCGAGAACATCGAAGACAGCGCTGAGCGTTTCGAGGATCGTGCAGGCGGATGGCTAGAAGTAATGACAGCCGCAGCCGATCTCCACCCAATCACTCGGTCTTGCATGAGCTTTCATCTCTGGAGCCTGGCGGGCCTCGGACAACACGGCGACCAGATCGAAGCCGCTGTCACCGCGTCCAGGATCGCGGCCAGCGACGGAAGCGGCGCCATCTTCGCACCGGTAGCTATGGGTGGTGCAAGGGGGCTGCGAGGCTCGGGCTTGCCACCCGAACGCTTGGCACGCTGGTTGGATGGGATGAACAGCGCGATTTTAACGGCGATGCGAACGCTTGACGATATCGAAGCGTGGGCCGGGCGAGCAGAAAACGTCATGGCGCAATTGTCGGGACGCACGCCGGTCGCCTTGAGAAAGGTTTTCGCGGAATGGCCCTTGGTCACCGCCCCAATGGCTGAAGCAGTGACCAGTGCCAGTCGCGCCGCCGTTCAGCGCAATCTGGCGTGGATGGAGGCAAGCGGTTTGATCCGCGAAGTGACCGGGCAAGGGCGATATCGAATGTGGAAAGCCATATGACCTGCCCCCGAGGCACCTTCATTCATAACGAGAGTCAGCGGGTCTGACCGATCGTCCAGTGATGGATGGTGTCGATCTTATCAGAGTTTCAGTGATCTACATGTGGTCGTGTGCAGCGTACGTTCATGTTTCCAGCGCGTCGTTTCGCGCTGCGATAGGCGTCTCAAAGCAGGCCGATTGACCACCAGCTCTTGCCCACTCCCCCCTTGTTCCAACAATCCAAGTGCATATGGTATACCGCTTGAGAAGTTTCTCAAGCGCCTCGTTGGCTTGAATTTGGGGAAAAATTGACTCGACTTCATAAATGTATATGGTATACCACCCCAAATTGGGCGAACGAAAGTCGTCTTGAAACACTTTGAATTGGGAGGAGGTCGCGCACATATGGGCGAGGCAATTAAATCTATTACAGCACGTGATATCAGGTTCCCGACATCACGTTCACTCGATGGCTCAGACGCAATGAATGAAGCGCCTGACTACTCGGCAGCGTACGTAACTATCGAAACAACGGGTGGCGACCAGGGTCATGGAATGACCTTTACGATTGGTCGCGGGAATGAACTTTGCGTTGCTGCAGTGAATTCAATTGCACCGCTATTGGTTGGTAAAAGTCTCGACGAGATTTTCGGCAATCTTGGCAAAACATGGAAAACCGTGACGGGCGAAAGTCAGCTACGTTGGGTTGGACCAGAGAAGGGCGTGATCCACCTTGCCGGTGCTGGCATCATGAACGCGATCTGGGACCTTTATTCGAAGTCCTTAAAGAAACCAGTCTGGCGTGTGCTCAGCGACATGACTCCCAATGAAATCGTGGATCTCGTCGATTGGACGTATCTGTTGGATGCCCTTGATCCAGCAGAAGCGCGGGAACGTCTGGAAGACAAGGTCCCAGGTCGTGCTGCTCGCATCGCGGAGATGGAAGCCAAAGGATACCCGGCTTACACAACATCTGCGGGCTGGCTCGGTTATTCCGATGAAAAAATGCGCCAACTTTGTTCAGATGCACTGGCTCAAGGCTGGTCGCACTTCAAAATGAAATGTGGTGGCAATCATGCCGATGATATGCGCCGTGCGTCTATCCTGCGCGAAATGATCGGTGATGACCGCAAGCTCATGATGGACGCCAACCAGGTTTGGGGTGTTGAAGAGACCATCAAGAAGATGGGTGACTTGGCGAAGTTTGATCCTTGGTGGATCGAAGAGCCAACCAGTCCTGATGATATTCTTGGGCATGCGCGAATTGCGAAAGAGATCGCACCGATCAAAGTCGCAACAGGCGAGCACTGCCACAACGCCGTGATGTTCAAGCAATTCCTTCAGGCTGATGCAATTTCATTCCTGCAATTGGACAGCTGTCGCTTGGCTGGGCCAAATGAAATCGTTGGCATTCAGCTGCTGGCCGAGAAGTTCGGTGTGCCAGTTTGTCCGCACGCAGGCGGCGTTGGTCTTTGTGAATATGTCCAACATCTTTCGATTTTTGACTACGTTGCGGTGTCTGCATCGCTCGAAGATCGTGTTCTAGAGTATGTCGATCACCTTCACGAGCATTTCCTCGATCCATGCGTGATGAAGGATGGTCACTACATGCCACCAACAGCACCAGGCTATTCCATCACGATGTTTGAGGAAAGCCTCGCACGCCATGAGTACCCGAATGGCTCAGAGTGGGCAGGACAGTAATGGCCGCAGTCAATAAAAACGACTTTGGGCTGGGGAGAGAAGGTCTCTATGTTGGGCGTATCTGGCGTCCCGGCATAG
>NZ_JBXWSF010000167.1:0-2611 GCF_059613285.1 Ruegeria sp. BHSB058
GATCCGACCGGAGGGCGACCGGCGGATCTGCTCGACGCCCGGATAGACGGCCTGGATGCGGTCCGCGAGAGCGGCTACGGTCAGTCCGGCTTCCGCCTGCGGCGCGGCGATGCGCTCGGCCGCAGGGAAGACCGACAGTGCCGCGCCGCTCAGGCCCAGGATGGTAACGAGCGCAAGGGCCAGAAGACCCGGCCAGCGATGGAGTGCACGGATCATGGCCCCACCCTTCACATGTCGTAGGCGAAGCTGGCGATGTACCGGCGCCCGCGCACCGGCGTGCCCGCGCCGTCGGTCGTGAGCGGTACGGCCACCTCGTTCGGACTGTCGCGCATGTCCTCGACGGCCGCGTCGATGTGGAGCGTGTAGCCCGCATCAAAGAGCGCGTCGGCGAGGTCGAGCGTGATCTCGAGCGTGCGGCCCGCGCCGACGCTGGCGCCGGTGATTCCGTTCACCTGCGCGGTGTCGCCGCCGGTGGCGCGGTACCAATCGCTGAGGTGCTCGTAGTACTTGGACTTGCCGCCAGCCATCCAGAGACTGCCGACATAGGCGCCCGAGGTGTCGGTGACGTAGAGCGCGAGATAGGCCCCGTCGCCGCCGTAATTGTTGAGGGTCGTGGTGAGCGTCACCGGCCGCGCCATGGCGAGGCCGGGGAGCGTCAGCGCGGTGGTGAGCGCGAGCGTTGCGAGAAGCGATTTCATCGGGTTGATCCTTGTTCGGAGAGGAGCTTGAGAGCGGTTCAGTTCACCTGAACCTGCGGCGGGGTGCCGTTCCCGAAGAGGCCGTTCTGCGGAGGGGCGACCGTGCCGGCGGGCGCGGGATTGCGGGCGCCGCCACGGTCGTCGTCCTCATCCTCGTAATCCATCTCGACGATCTGCAACGTCGCCGGATCGAGCTTCACCTCGATCTCCCGGCCATCCTGATCTCGGCCCTCGATCTCGTAGCAGCCATCGTCGATCTCGAAGTCGCGCACGGTCCAGCCGTTTTGCTCAGCCAGCTGCATCACGGCCTCGCGCGGCTGCCACTGGTCACGGGGCACGCGGCACTCGTCGTCGTCGGCCAGGGCGGCGCCAGCGGGCAACAGGGCGATCAGGGCGAAGGCGGTCAGGGTCTTCTTCATGGCAGGGTCTCCTTGTCATCTGCTGAGGACAATCTGGAGACAGGACCTGAGGCCTTCCTGACGCGTCGGCGATTCCCGCTTCAGCTTGCCGTCAGGAAAATGGCCCCGCCGATGAGGGCGGGGCCAAAAAGGTGCGAGCGCAGGCCACAGGGCTGACATGGCGATGCGCCCTGCCCCGCGGTTAAGCGAATTCGAACTGCTCGAAACGGACACGGCGAGGCGTTTGGCCTTGCGCCTTCAAGCCCTTCAGGACCCCGTCCTTCAGGCCGGTTGGGCCACAGAACCACAGATCGGCTTGCCGGACTGCGAAAGGGGTGGCGCTGATCAGCCGCTCAGCCGTGAGCCTGCCATCGCGCGCCGTGACGAACACCTCGAAACTGAACCTCGGGTTGCGGGCAACCGCAGCGCGCAGCGTCTCTACGCCAATCGCTTCATCTTGTGTCGGAACGCAGTAGATGAGGTGAATGTCGCGACTCTCCGCCTCTGTCAGGCTTTCCGCCCAGGCGAGGAACGGCGTGATACCGATGCCGCCGGCAAGCCATATTTGGCGCGCACCGCCCTTGCGGAAATTGAACCGTCCATATGGCCCTTCGACCTGCACACGCGTTCCGGTCCGCAAGATGGCGGGCAGGCTTCGTGTCCAGCCACCCAAGCCCCGGATGGAGAACGTCAGGGTGCCGTCAGGGCGCGGGGCGCTGGCGATCGTGAAGGGGTGCGGCTCGGACAGTCCCGCCTCTGGCGCGCGGAAGAAGGCGAATTGCCCCGGCCGCCACCGCATGGCCCGCCCCTCGGGGCGGAGGGTCAAGGTGGTCGTGTCACCGGTCTGCCTGATCTGGCTGACGGTGAAGTCTCTACGCCGTAGGTGCGGAGCGAGCAACTCGGTGAAGATCCAGGCGACCACTCCGGCGATGCCGAAAGCATTCAGCACCAACATGAATGTCGGGTCTACCCCAGCAGGCATGTCGACAAAAAACTGGTGAAACACCACGATTGCAAAAAGGGCTCCCATGAAACGATGGCTGAACCGCCAGAGCTGATAGGGAATCTCGAGCCCGATGAAGGGCAATCTCCGGAACCAGCTGACAGCGACTAGGGCGAGAAGTGCGTTGAAGGCAAGTTCGCCCGCCTCTTCACCTAGGTCCCCAAGGGAGGTTTCACGCACCAAACGCTCGAAATCCGGCTCTATCTGCTGGTGCAGTATCATCAGGACCATCGCGGAAATGCCGAGCCATTTGTGGACCCGGTACATTCGATCGAGACCGCCGAACAATGGTTCCACCAGTGGCGGCCGTGCGGCGAGGATCAAGGTCTGTGCCATCGCGACAACTGCCGCGGCCCCGACGGCAATACCAAATGCTGCATCCGCACCATAAGGCGCATAGGTGTTCATCCCGAACAGAGCCGCCAGCAGGCATGGCAGCGCCACCAGCACCGGGCCCGTCAGGGCCAGAGGAGAGTTGAGGGAAAGCCGAGGGAGTGTGGGAAGGCCCGGCG
>NZ_JBXWSF010000168.1:0-2601 GCF_059613285.1 Ruegeria sp. BHSB058
CAACGATGTCGAGCAGACGCTTGTGCGTGCGGATCTCGAACTGGTCGCGGGATTTCTTGTCAACGTGAGGGCCACGGAGAACCGTGAACTTCTCGATCTTGTTCGGCAGCGGGATCGGGCCGCGCACGTTCGCGCCGGTCCGCTTGGCAGTGTTGACGATCTCTTGCGTGCTGGCATCCAGAACGCGATAGTCAAATGCCTTCAGCCGAATACGGATATTTTGGCTTTGCATAGTAACAGCCTTTTATCAGGCGTTGGGGTTGAGAGGAGGACAGACGCGCATCGCCAACCCTCTTCGAACCCAAAAGGCGGGAATCACCCCGCCTTGACGTTCTTGCTGAGAACTCGCGCGTGATAGTGGGGTTGGTGGGGTTTGGCAAGGGGTAAATGGGTTCGAAGCGGTAGTAACGACTCCACTCGCATCATTCCCACGCTAAAGCATTTCGACTGAAACCTGAATCGCGGGGGGTTCCCATTGAGGTTCGGGTGTGATTCATCCTGTTTGGGAGGATGGATCATGTCAGCACCTTTGCCGTTGGCGTTTCGGACGCGCTTTCAGAGATTGATTGAAGAAGGGTTAAGTGGGCGCGCGGCAGCGTTGCGCTTGCGGCTTTCGCCCGCCACAGGCGCGCGTTGGGCGCGTCAGGTTCGGACCAGAGGTCATGCGAACCCCGCGCCCCAGGGGCCTCCGCGCGGTCGGAGAAAGCTGGCGCCACATCGGGCATTCTTTGAGGAACTGATCGCCCAGGACCCCAACATTTCGCTCTTCGAACTGCGCGACGCATTGGCGGAGGCGGAGGGCGTTCAGGTGCATCACTCGTCGATTGCCAACCTGCTGTCCCGGCTCGACTTCACGTACAAAAAAAGTCGCTGGTCGCGACCGAACGCCGCCGCGCCAAGGTAAGGCAGCAACGCGCAGATTGGTTCAAGCACCGCCTGCCTGCCATTGCTGCACTGTCGGATCGTGTTGTGTTCATTGATGAAACAGCCGTGAAGACGAACCTGACCCGCCTGCGCGGCAGGGCCAAGCGAGGTCAGCGCCTGACGATGGACGCACCATTTGGAAGCTGGGGAACACAGACGCTGATCGCCGGGTTGACGCAGGATGCATTGATTGCGCCGTGGGCTATCAAGGGGGCGATGGACGGTCCGACCTTCGCGGCCTACATCCGCGAGGTGCTTGTCCCGGAGATCGCACCCGGGACGGTGGTCATCCTCGACAACCTGTCGACGCATCGCAACAGAGAAGCCGCGAAGGCCTTGCGTGACCACGGCTGCTGGTTCCTCTACCTGCCGCCATACTCACCTGACCTGAACCCGATTGAGCAGGCGTTCTCGAAGCTCAAAGCTCACCTGCTTCGGGTCGGTGCGCGCACCTTCACCGATGTCTTCAGCGCCATCGCGGCTATCTGCGACCTCTACCACCCAACCGAATGCTGGAACTACTTCAAGGCTGCCGGATATGTCTCAAGTTAAATCCGTAACGCTTTAACTTTCAACTAGGGCTATATCCATTCCGTTCTTCGCACGTGCGGCAAGTAGCATTTTCCTAACTTCTTGCCGCCGATCACTTCCAATAGGGATGCCCCATTTTTTATTCCCCGCATAGCAATCGAGGATCCGACCCAAGTGCCCTGAAACTGATCGTCCTCGAAGTCCGGTGAGCGTAGTACCCTGCATACCTTCAATTTGCGCTTTGGAATATACTGACACACCATTTCGTTCGTAGATCCAAACATAATTCCCTTTGGAGCCGATATGCTTAGTCATCTTTTTGCAGGACTCTTTGAGTTCATCCATGTCTACGCTGCGATCATATTTTGCTTGGATTAAAACTCCTTTGTCGAAACCGCTATCTCCGTCCAGCGAGAAGGAAAGAAAGATGTCAGCACCAACAATTTTTTCGATTGATCTCGGTCCCCGGTCCGGCAGGGATTGTCCGGTCACACGAATAGAGTACGGACCAATCTGAACACCGTCGATTTTATCCTCAAGGCGTTGGCAAATGCGAGATGATATTTCGGGCTCTTGCGTGGTACTCACGCCGTTGTCCAAGTCCGAATAGAGGTCTCCTACCAGATCATCTATCGCATTGCCAATTTTTGCAGCAACTTCGTTCCTGATTTTCTATCAATCATATTAGGTGAAATCCTGAAAATTGTCTTAACTTCTTCAATTCGAAGTAGGTTGAAGACAGGTTGTGCGACCAATCAAAAGGCCGCCCCTTATGGAGCGGCCTTCTTTAGTTCACCGATGTGCCGGGCTGAAGCCCGGCCTACGGATTATTCAATAATCTTCGACACGACGCCGGCACCGACGGTGCGGCCGCCTTCGCGGATGGCGAAGCGCAGGCCGTCTTCCATCGCGATCGGTGCGATCAGCTCGACGGTGAAGCCGACGTTGTCGCCCGGCATGACCATCTCGGTGCCGGCCGCCAGCGTCACGGTGCCGGTCACGTCGGTGGTCCGGAAGTAGAACTGCGGACGGTAATTCGCGAAGAACGGGGTGTGACGGCCGCCCTCTTCCTTGGTCAGGATATAGGCTTCGGCTTCGAACTTGGTGTGCGGGGTCACCGAACCCGGCTTGCACAGCACCTGGCCA
>NZ_JBXWSF010000169.1:0-2556 GCF_059613285.1 Ruegeria sp. BHSB058
GGCCAAGGCGCCGCAGTCGGCCTCAAAACCCACGATCAACATGTACGGCCTTGGCAAGCCCGCGCAGGCCAGGGTCACCGGCAACTTCCGCCTGACGGTCGAAGACAGCGACAACGACGTCCGCCACATCATCCTCGATTTCGGCTCGCTGCCCTTTCCGGTGCTCGAAGGGCAAAGCATCGGGATCATCCCGCCGGGCACGGATGACAACGGTAACGCTCATCTGCCGCGCCTCTATTCCGTGTCCAGCCCCCGCGATGGCGAGCGGCCGAACTTCAACAACCTGTCGCTCACCGTCAAGCGCGAGGAACAGGGCCTGTGCTCGAATTATGTCTGCGATCTCAAGCCCGGCGATACGGTCAACGTGACCGGCCCGTTCGGCTCGACCTTTCTGCTGCCGTCTGACCCGAACGCGCATCTGTTGATGATCTGCACCGGCACCGGCTCGGCCCCGTTCCGCGCCTTCACCATGCGCCGCCAGCGCGAATATCCGTCGCTCAAGGACTCTCTGATGCTGGTCTTCGGCGCCCGCCGCCCGCAGGAGCTGCCCTATTTCGGTCCACTCAAGAAGGTGCCGGAAAGCTTCATGTCCAAACACTTTGCCTTTTCCCGGCAAGAGGGAGAGCCGAAACATTATGTGCAGGACAAGCTGCGGGACGAGGCCGATAAAGTTGGCGAATTGCTGAAGAACCCGAACGGTCACATCTACATCTGCGGCCTCAAGGCGATGGAGCAGGGGGTCGAAGAGGCGCTCAAGGATATCGCGCGCGGTCTGGGACTGGAATGGGCCGATCTGCGTGACCGGATGCGTGACGAAGGACGATACCACGTCGAGACGTACTAATCGTACAACAGGGGTCTGGAAACCGGTACATTTCGGCCTTTTTGATTGCCCATGACGCCGTGGCATCGTAATTTGTGCAATATTTCACACAAAAGACCACGCAGGCGGCATGACCGAGATCACCAACTTCAGGGGCGAAACCACATCGCAAAGCGGCGCTGATCTGGTCGAGACGTCGGTTGATGCGCTGATTGCCCGCGTCGGCGAACGGGTCCGCAAGGCACGCGAAACCCGTGGGATACCACGCCGTGTCCTGTCCGAGATTTCGGGTGTGTCACCACGATATCTTGCGCAATTGGAAGCCGGCGAAGGCAATATATCGATCGGCCTTCTGCAACGCGTCGCCAGTGCACTCGATCACCGGATCGAATGGCTGGTGGGCGAGGACGACCCGTGGAATTCGGACGCCCTGCGCGTGGCCGACCTGTTTCGCGCTGCCAACGCTGACGTGCAGCAGCAGGTCCTCAATACCCTGACCCCGGTTCCCGCCGAACTGCTCAGAGCCAACAGAATATGCCTCGTCGGCCTCCGCGGCGCCGGAAAATCGACCCTCGGCGCCATGCTCGGCGAGGCGCTGAACCTGCCATTTGTCGAGTTGAATGAACGGATCGAAGAGCAGGCGGGCATGCCAGTTGGCGAAGTCATGGCGCTTTACGGGCAAGAGGGTTACCGCAAGCTCGAAGCGCAGGCCGTGGACCGCGTCATCGCCACCCACGACGCCATGATTCTGGCCGTCGCCGGTGGCATCGTTGCCGAACCGGAAACGTACAACACCCTGCTCAACCATTTCCACACCATCTGGCTCCGCGCCTCACCCGTCGAACACATGGAACGCGTCCGCGCCCAGGGCGACGAACGGCCGATGGCGGGCAATCCCGAAGCGATGGAGCAACTCAAGTCGATCCTCACCAGCCGCGAGGCCCTTTATGGCAAGGCGCTCGCACGTCTGGACACGTCGGGACAATCGCTCGATGTGTCGCTGACAGAGCTAAGGGAGCTGGTGAAAGAGCGCGGATTTCTGACCTGAGCCGTCGGTGTTTACAGTGGCTCCCGTAGCCACCCGTCCGCAAAAACCACTCGCTCGACACCGGCCAGTTTGCGAACGCGGTCCAGTTCCGCCTCCAACCTCCGGGTGCGGGCCGCTGACCACCGGGCGCGTCGCTCGGGCCACAGGGCGCGAACGCGCAATTCGCCACAGTCCCGATGTGCTTTCATGTCGATCCGCCCGACCAGGCGATCACCTTCGAGCAGCGGAAAGACATAATAGCCATAAACCCGCTTGGGTTCTGGCACGAACACTTCGATCCGATAGTGAAAGCCGAACAACCGCTCTGCCCGTTTGCGGTCGCGCAGGGCCGGGTCGAACGGGCTGAGCACCCGCATCCGCCCCGGAGCGACCGCCAGCCGCGCCGCCTGCTCCACGACATCGGGTCGGGTAAAAACCTTGCGCGGACGCCCGTCCGCGCCTTCGATCTCAACAGATTCAATCTCGCCGCGTGCAAGTGCTGCCTCACACCACGCCTTGGCCTCGCTTGAGGTGACCGTGTCCCAAAACGCCGAGATTTCGCCCGATGTGGCGAACCCCAACCGGTCAAGCGCCGCATTGCACAGCCAGTTCACCGTGCCCTCGGCATCGCACGGGGTACGACCGGGGCAAAGATGCGTCTCGATCACCCGTTCCGTCAGGTCATAACGCTTTTGAAACCCTTCAC
>NZ_JBXWSF010000170.1:0-2366 GCF_059613285.1 Ruegeria sp. BHSB058
TCCGACAAGGTGCTGCCCTACATGAAACACGTGGCCGAACCGAACCCGGCGCTGGGCTGGCGCGCGATCCGCGTCGGTCTCGACAAGCGCGGCGTCATGCGGATGCAGCTTCAGGCTCTGATCCGGGCCGCCAATGGCCGTCCGCTGACCATCATGTTTCCCTTCGTCGCTCAGGCCGAAGAGTTCTACGCCGCTCGCTGGGAGATCGAAAAAACCATCGCCCGGGAAAAGCGACTGGGCCACCCGTTACCGGAAAGCCTGGAAATCGGCGCGATGCTGGAAACACCGTCACTGGCCTTTGCGCCTCAGAAGTTCTTTGACGAGGTGGATTTCATCTCCATCGGCGGCAACGACCTGAAGCAGTTCTTCTTCGCTGCCGACCGCGAAAACGAACTGGTGCGCCGCCGCTATGACACGCTCAATGTCAGTTTCCTGACTTTCATCGAACGCATCGTCGAGCGCTGCAATCTCTCCAACACCCCGCTCAGCTTTTGCGGCGAGGACGCGGGCCGCCCGGTCGAGGCCATTTGCCTCGCCGCCATGGGCATCCGCAGCCTGTCCATGCGTCCCGCCTCGATTGGCCCGGTCAAAAGCCTGCTTCTGCGCGCCAACCTTCAGGATCTGCGCAAGATCATTTCCGACGCCAGCCACCGCGGCGACCAGACCGCGCGCCCGGCGGTGATGGAATGGCTGCGAAATCAGGTCTGACACTCCTCGCCGCCCCTGCTTCTTTCTGGTCTCAAATACCCAGGGTGAATTGCCCGCAGGTCAAGAGAGGCAGCGCCCCTCTTGTTCTTAGGTAAGGCGGCCCGCAAACACAGTCCGCTCGACCTGCAACCATCTTGATATTCGGCACGAATGACCTGACCCTGTCGGAGGCGTCAAACCCGGTTTGTCTACTGATGAACCCAGAAAATGCGCAAGCAGCTTGCAATCATCGGACTGAACACAAATTGCGTGCGCTCGGCAGGCCAGTTTGAGAACACAGCTTGCAATGACTGGTCGGATACAAACGCATCGATCACCGTTCGCTGTATGGCTCTTGAACTGGTAAGAAAGGACCACAGCTGACTTTCATCGCTCGGAACATGAATGGGCAAAATGCGCAACTTTGCCGCCATTTGCCCATGCCGCTGTTGCTGACGCAGCATCCGCTCGCAAGTGCGGAACACTCATCGCTGCATTGCAATCGATGTCGCCAGACCGGTCATTCAACTCTGCCAAATCTGGTGGAACTCAAACCGCCTTTTCGCCACGCTCGGCTTCGGCAATCGAGACGCGGGACGGTGCTGCCGCTCGCCTGTTTGGTTTCGATGACTGCTCCAGCCTGAGAGCGGACACGCCTGTTCCGCGGGTAGGACGGGAAGCGCCCATGGCTGGCGCGTTAAACACTAACGTTTCAAATGCTACGAAGTCGGCTTTTGTGCGCGGCCACTTTAATAGTTGTACCTGTGCGGTCGATTCTAACCTTTTGCAATCAAGTTGCCTTATGCGACGATTTAACACCTCAACAGAACCAGAGGCGTAGCATTTCAAATCCCGCTAACGCGTTCTATGAGCCAATACATCGATATCGATCCGATGCAATAGGCCGTGACCACTGTTGTTGTTTGACTAACGGGAAACGCAATCATTCGCCAGATTGGCAGAAGCAGCGCCAAAGCTCCGACAAAACTCAATTGGCCTGCCTCGACGCCCAGGTTGAAGGCAAGCAAGGCCGCAGGGATATCGTTTGTAGGTAGTCCGATATCGGCCAAAGCACCTGCAAAACCAAGCCCATGCAAAAGCCCAAACCAGAAACAAACGATCCAGGGCTTCTGTTTCGAAAGTCGAAAACGCCCGTCGCCGCCCTTAACAATTTCCATCGCCAGAAAAACTATAGAAAGCGCAATGATGGCCTCGACCGGCGGCCGGGGACATTCAAAAATCCCAGTGTTGCCAGTGCCAGTGTTATTGAATGCACTAGGGTGAACGCTGTGACTGCTCCCACCAGTCTCTACGGATCACGAACCAGAATAAACAGCGCGAAGACAAACAGCAGATGATCCCAACCTTCCAGTATGTGTTTAAAACCCAACTGGAAATACGCGGTGAAAACAAACCATGTGGTCTGTTCAGAAGGTATGTTCTGAACGGCTGTCTCTGGTGTGAACCGAAGCGTCGTGGGTTCAGACTGCAGGGGCTGTAGATGGACCAAAACGTCGTTCTTTTGAACTTCCAGATCTTCAATCTAGATGGGTTGACCCGCAATATCCATGAACTACTCCCCAATGTTTGGACAGGTTTTGGCGTAGTTTAAGCTACTCTTTGCTCCTGCTGATCGGTTTGGGTTTCTTCTTTTCTCAGCCAATAGACCACGGCTGGGG
>NZ_JBXWSF010000171.1:0-2372 GCF_059613285.1 Ruegeria sp. BHSB058
AACGAACGCGTCGGCCACGCTTTCCTGCACCAGGATGCGCTTGATCGCGGTGCAGCGCTGGCCGGAATTGCCGGTGGCCCCGGCCACGGCGATGGTGGCGGCCTTGTCCAGGTCGGCATCGGAAAGATCGTTCAGCACGATCAGCGGGTCGTTGCCCCCCAGCTCCAGCGCGGAGCGCTTGTAGGCGGCCTTTTCGGCGATCATCTTGCCCACCGGCACGCCGCCGGTGAAGGTGATGATGTCGATATGCCCGTTGGTGATCATCTCGTCGCCGATATCGCCGGGCCAGCCGGTGACCACCTGGAACATCTCGGGCGGCAGCCCGGCCTCGTACAGGATGTCGGCCAGCGTCAGCGCGGTCAGCGGTGTCAGCTCGGTCGGCTTGCAGACCATGCAGTTGTTGGTGGCGATCGACGGCGCGATCTTGTGGCTGACCATGTTGAGCGGGTGGTTGAACGGCGTGATCGCGGAGATTGCGTTCACCGGCTCGCGCATGGTGAAGATCTTGCGCGCCTTGCCGTTGTGGGTGAGATCGCAGGAAAAGATCTCGCCATCGTCCTTCAGCGCCTCTGCGGCGGCAAACTGATAGACATCCTGCGCGCGCTTGGTCTCGTAGATCGCGTGCTGGTGGCAGATGCCCAGCTCCAGCACCAGCCATTTGGCCAGATAGTCGCGCCGCTCGCCGATCAGCTCGCCCGCGCGCTGCAGGATCCGGCTGCGCTCGTACCGGGTCAGTTTCGGGGTGTAATTCGCCGCGATCTCGAAGGCGCGGGCCGCATGTTCCGCCTTGCCGGCAGGGACATAGCCGACCACCTCGTTGGTATAGGGATAGTGGACCGGCACGGTCTCGTCGGTAAAGACGATCTCACCGCCGATGCGCATTCCCTCGTTGCGGATCTCGATATTGGACATGGTCTGATCTTTCATAGCTTATACCGCCGCGGCTGTCGTGGCATAGAAGAAGGCGTCGAAGTTGCGCAGAACGGGCGCATCCGGCAGCTCGATCCGGCGGTTGACGATGAAGGGCACCTCCTGCTCGGTCAACCCGCCGTGGCTGCGCAGCGGCTCCTTCAGCGCCGCCAGGTCGTGGCGGTGCTCCGAGGTGCCGATGCAGATGTTCTCGCCCGAGATCATCACGATATCCCCAATCCGGTCGCCCGGCAGTTCGAAGCGCCGGATCGCCTCTTCCTTGTCGATGACCAGGATCAGCTCATCGCGCGCCTTGAGACGTGCCATGATGTCGGCCTGGTCGGCGCTTTCGGGCAGATAGGCGGTGGCAAACGATCCCAGCGCGCCGTGATGGACCACGTAAGGATCGGTGATCGGCAGGATCACCCGGGCCGCATCCTTGCCCAACCACTCGTCCAGCAGATCCTGCGCATAGATCACGTTGGGCGAGCCGTCAGCGTGATGCTTGGGCTTCATGCCGTGATCGGCGGTCACCACGATGGCCGCCCCCAGCGCGTCCAGTTCGCCCAGGTAGCGGTCGAACATGGCATGGAAATCCAGCGCGCCCTGCTGGTCAGGGGCGAACTTGTGCTGGATGTAATCGGTGGTCGACAGGTACATCACGTCGGGTTTGAACTCTTTCAGAAGCTTGACCCCGGCGGCAAAGACAAACTCGCTGAGCTCCGCCGAATAGACGTCCGGAACCGGCATGCCCAGCCAGGCGCTGGCATTGTCGATGCCGTGCCCGGCCAGCGTGGTCTCGCCCGCGCGTTCCGACGAAAACGCCACCGCCCTGCCCTCGTCGAACTTCAGCCCCGAGCCCAGAAGCGCGCGCAGCTTGTCCTTGGCGGTCACCATCGCCACGCGGTAACCCGCCTCGTAGAACTGCGAAAAGATCGTCGGCGCGCGCAGGAAGCGCACGTCGTTCATCATCACCTCTTCGCCGCTGTCCGGATCGATCAGGTAGTTGCCGCAGATGCCGTGCACGCTTGGCGGACGGCCGGTGGCGATGCTGAGGTTGTTGGGATTGGTAAACGACGGGATCACCGAATGCGCCAGCCGGTCGGTGCCCGCCTCGCGCATCCGCTTGAGATTGGGCATCAGCCCCCTGGCAATCGCCACGTCCAGATATTCCGGCTCGCACCCATCCAGGCAGATGGCAATCGCGGGCACTTTCGGCGTCGGATAGACCCGCGCATTCGCTTCGACGGGGGTATGAATGGTCATCTCTTGCTTTCCTCGATCTTCTTCAGGCGGCCAGCTTGGCGCGCTCTTGCAGTGCGGCGGCCGGAGGGGCGGCGCTTGCAACCCCCATCTCGGCCAGCGTTTCCCGGGCGGCGACCACGACCCGCCGCATCACGTGCTCGTCCATCTGCCCGATGCAGCCGATGCGGAAACTGTCCACAACCGTCAACTTGCCCGGA
>NZ_JBXWSF010000172.1:0-2318 GCF_059613285.1 Ruegeria sp. BHSB058
TACTAGGTTTGGCGGTGACCTACTCTCCCGGGGCTTGAGCCCAAGTACCATTGGCGCGGCGGCACTTAACTTCCGGGTTCGGAATGGGACCGGGTGTTTTGCTCGCGCTATGACCACCAAACCGAGGAAAATCCCCGTCGCTCTTTTTGCTTTGCAAAAAGGCGACGCGCGGGAGGCAGCGTATTCGCTTGCGAATGCGCGTTCCCGCACGGTTGTTGTATCAATCAACACCGTGCGATCCGCTTATGCGGATTGTCACGTCATTGTCCAACTCAAGGTGTGTATGTTTTTGGCTTTTTGATTTCGCCTACCGCTTCGCTACTTGAGGCGGTGGGTGTCTTTCCATTACTGGATCAAATCAAGCCTATCGGGCGATTAGTACCGGTCAACTGAACGCATTGCTGCGCTTACATCTCCGGCCTATTGACGTGGTGGTCTTCCACGGCCCTCAGGGAGACCTTGTTTTGAGGGGGGCTTCCCGCTTAGATGCCTTCAGCGGTTATCCTGTCCGATCATAGCTACCCTGCACTGCCGTTGGCACGACAACAGGTCCACCAGTGGATCGTTCACCCCGGTCCTCTCGTACTAGGGGCAACTCCTCTCAAGTCTCCTACACCCACGGCAGATAGGGACCGAACTGTCTCACGACGTTCTAAACCCAGCTCACGTACCTCTTTAAACGGCGAACAGCCGTACCCTTGGGACCTGCTCCAGCCCCAGGATGAGATGAGCCGACATCGAGGTGCCAAACACTGCCGTCGATATGGACTCTTGGGCAGTATCAGCCTGTTATCCCCGGCGTACCTTTTATCCGTTGAGCGATGGCCCTCCCACTTGGGACCACCGGATCACTATGGCCGACTTTCGTCTCTGCTCGACTTGTCAGTCTCGCAGTCAGGCTGGCTTCTGCCATTGCACTCAACGAGCGATTTCCGACCGCTCTGAGCCAACCTTCGCGCGCCTCCGTTACGCTTTAGGAGGCGACCGCCCCAGTCAAACTACCCGCCACGCAGGGTCCCGGATCCGGATGACGGACCGCGGTTAGACATCAAGAGTGCGAAGGGTGGTATCTCAAGGGAGGCTCCACAGGTACTTGCGTTCCTGCTTCAAAGCCTACCACCTATCCTGCACATCACAATCCTGATGCCAGTGCGAAGCTGTAGTAAAGGTGCACGGGGTCTTTCCGTCTAACCGCGGGAAGCCTGCATCTTGACAGGCAATTCAATTTCGCTGAGTCGATGTTGGAGACAGCGGGGAAGTCGTTACGCCATTCGTGCAGGTCGGAACTTACCCGACAAGGAATTTCGCTACCTTAGGACCGTTATAGTTACGGCCGCCGTTTACCTGGGCTTCAATTCGGAGCTCTCACCCCTCCTTTTAACCTTCAGGCACCGGGCAGGCGTCAGACCCTATACGTCGTCTTGCGACTTCGCAGAGCCCTGTGTTTTTAATAAACAGTCGCCACCCCCTGGTTTGTGCCCCCAGCCCCTAGTTGCCTAGGAACCGGGCCTCCTTCTCGCGAACTTACGGAGGTATTTTGCCGAGTTCCTTCAACATCGTTCTCTCAAGCGCCTTGGTATGCTCTACCAGTCCACCTGTGTCGGTTTAGGGTACGGTCTGATGGAGGGCTATTTCCAGGAACCACTCAGCGGCCCACCCAATCCGATAAGGGTGAACAACAGTCGTGATCCGTCACATCCTCCTGGCACAGGAATATTAACCTGTTTCCCATCGCCTACGCCTTTCGGCCTCGGCTTAGGGGCCGGCTTACCCTGCTCAGATTAGCTTTAAGCAGGAACCCTTGGACTTTCGGCGAGAGTGTCTCTCACACTCTTTGTCGCTACTCATGTCATCATTCTCACTAGTGATCTCTCCACCGGATCGCTCACGCGCCGGCTTCATCGAAAGGACTCTATCCTGCGCTACCGCCTGTTCGGCTACTTGAGCGCGATTTCTCGCGCCAAATGACCGGCGGCAATACAGGATAAGTCCTATGTCACACTACGCTCTGCTACCATGCCTTACGGCATCCTAAGCTTCGGCTCATGGCTTGAGCCCCGTTACATCTTCGCCGCAGGACAACTTGTTTAGACCAGTGAGCTGTTACGCTATCTTTAAAGGATGGCTGCTTCTAAGCCAACCTCCTGGTTGTTTTGGTCGTCCCACCTGCTTTCCCACTTAGCCATGAATTGGGGGCCTTAGCTGTAGGTCAGGGTTGTTTCCCTCTCCACTACGGACGTTAGCATCCGCAGTGTGTCTGCCATCTAGTACTCCCGGGTATTCGGAGTTTGGTTAGGATCAGTAAGCCTGTGGGGCCC
>NZ_JBXWSF010000173.1:0-2174 GCF_059613285.1 Ruegeria sp. BHSB058
CGGAGCCTCTCCGGATTGGAAAGGTTCAGTAATAGATGCCAAATGATCACACGCCGCAGATCAAAGAGGCCGTCGAGGCGCTGTTTGGTGTGAAGGTCAAGGCGGTGAACACCACCGTGACCAAAGGCAAGGTCAAGCGGTTCCGCGGCCAGCTGGGCCGTCGGAAAGACGTCAAAAAAGCCTATGTGACCCTGGAAGAGGGCAACACCATCGACGTGTCCACCGGTCTCTGACCGAACCCGTCTTTGGAGAGAGATAAAAGCCCCCGCCGAAAGGCGGGGGCTTTTGTGTGCTAAAAGCTGAACCGCTTTGAGCCGCAAATATCCTGAAAGCACTCTCGGCTACCAAAGAAAGTTCCGTCGGTCATGATACTGCCCTTTGATAGTTCCTCGGAGAAAATTGCTTCGCGCTTAATGCCTTGGTAGGAGGTAAGCGTCGAATTTTCTCCTTGGACTGCCTCTTCAATGGCCGTTGCGGCTTCCAATTCGAGTCCGACAAAAATATCCGTTTTACCCAATTGTTTTGGAAGAAAAGGCGCAACGACAAATCTTCTTTCATTCACAATGGCAACTTCCAAATCGATTGGCTGAGTTTCTACTGATTTTTCTCCCAGAAGCTTTAGTGCAGGGCTAGCTAAACCCATTGTGGGCAACCAAGAAGAAAATGCGGCCCTGCGGGTCCAGTCTTCCGGAAGTTGTTTCGTATTCTCGGTATCCTCCGAAGGCGGGTCGACGAACACCAATGCTGATGGGACTCTTGAAGTGGTTTCCCGCAGGCAAGAGTAAACCGCATAGCCTTTTTGGACAGGTGGGGCCAAAGCCCCCATCCAAGGTGTCACTTGACGTTCCAATGCACCTTTTAGCTTCGTTTTCACTTTCGTGGGTGAATTTGTTCTAAGTTTGAACGAAGCCTTGGACTCAAGAATCATACGATCGTTGTTTTCATTCTCGAACAGGAAATCGGCGGCTTGCCTCAATTGCCTGTTGCGGCGATGTTGCTGGACCTGCGGATCCGAACTCAAGTGACCTGCAAATCTATATCCGACGGATTGAGCAAACAAGATTGCAAGACCTTGTCCCAATCTTCCAGCCAAACTGGTTTGAGTAACATCGTTAAGAATGTTGGCTCCTCCTTCCGTTAGTCGAATGTTGCCCCCAGGATTGGGAGCAAGAATGCCATGGCATTGAAGAAGAAAACCTAATGAAGGAAGAAACAGCCCTCTGGATTCCAAGTAGTCAGCTTTTATAACTGCGTGTGCTAACCCCCAACCTGTGAATCTGAGTGCGTCACGCGCGATAGCAAAATTCTCCCAGTTCGAATTGTCTGGCAGCTTATTTTGCAGTACGTGGTGTCGTTCCCATTCAAAAACGTCAATTTCTTTGTTGCCAAATAGGTTTAGAGTTTCTTTCAACATTCCTCGGATCAATCCTTTGGTTCTTCTGGCCTTTGGTGTCGTATACAGTTTTTCTCGCCTTAAGGTAGAGAGGTGTGTGGATTCTGAGATATTTGCTGCTGCGGTGGTTACATCCCTATTTTCCATTAACCTATAGACACCCACCCCCAACCCTGTTACATGCTCCCAATCTTGCGGCCTCGGATTCGTTCCGGGGCCTTAGATATTTGAAACCGGGGACCTTCGGGGCCCTATACCCATGGCACCTACGGGGGCCTATCACATAGCGGGGGACCTCCCCTGCACTTGCTAAACGGAAGACAGAAAGCATGGCACTCAAGTCGTACAAGCCGACGACGCCGGGCCAGCGCGGGCTGGTGCTGATCGACCGTTCGGAGCTTTGGAAAGGACGTCCGGTCAAGTCTCTTACAGAGGGTTTGACCAAATCGGGCGGCCGGAACAACACCGGACGGATCACTTCACGCCGCCGCGGCGGTGGCGCAAAGCGTCTCTACCGGATCGTTGACTTCAAACGGAACAAATTTGATGTCGCGGCAACCGTCGAGCGGATCGAATATGACCCGAACCGGACCGCGTTCATCGCGCTGATCAAATACGCAGACGGCGAGCAGGCCTATATCCTCGCTCCGCAGCGTCTTGCCGTTGGTGATCAGGTCGTGGCATCCGCCAAGGCCGACATCAAGCCCGGCAACGCAATGCCGTTCTCGGGCATGCCGATTGGTACCATCGTCCACAACATCGAGATGAAGCCCGGCAAGGG
>NZ_JBXWSF010000174.1:0-2163 GCF_059613285.1 Ruegeria sp. BHSB058
CTTTTGCGCCTCCGTGAACTTCGATGCTTTCATGCGATTCCGCTCCTTTCCCAGCCAAGGAAACCTAGCGGAAAAACCCAGCTTCAATCGATCCAGTTTTCAGGAGGCAGAGCACTACAATCCTGCCCCCTACCGGAATCCACCCCATTTGCACGCATGCTAAACCACGCGTCCTATCTTACCGAAACCATGAACCTGAATTCATTCTCTGGACAAACACCGGTCATGCTAGTTTTCGGCCGTGCAAGCCGCTAGCCTGTTTGTGAAAATCCCACGGTAGCACACTGAAGCTAGCGGGCCTCCTAAGCAACTAACCCCAACCCTTGTTCCCTTGCCAGCCGGGCGGCGACTGATGCTACGGCGAGATCTTGCAGCCCGACACCCGTACCATCGAACAACGTTATCTGCTCGTCACTGGTTCGGCCTGGTTTGTCTCCATTGATTACGGCACCAATTGAAGTGATATCATCTGCTGAAATCAGGCCGTTGGCAGTGGCGTGTTGCGCCTCACCGATTGACACGGATTGAGCGACTTCATCGGCAAAAATCGTGGACGCGGCAACGAGGTTTGCATCGACCTCTTGCTTGCCCTTGGTGTCGGTACCCATGCAGGCGATATGGGTTCCGGGTTTGATCCAGTCTTTCATAAGCAACGGCTCAAAAGCAGACGTAATGGTGATGATGACGTCGGCCAGTGCACCCAAGTCTTCTGGTGTAACCACTTCAAACGCCATGCCAAGCTCCTCGGCGACAGCCCCGAGGCGTGGCAGCATGTCTGGATGCGGGTTCCAAGCGACGACCTTTTCAAAATCGCGTTGTTCGGCCGCCGCGCGCAGCTGGAAGGTGGATTGATGACCCGCGCCGACCATGCCCAACACTTTAGCATCCTCGCGTGCCAAATGGGCGATCGAGATCGAGGATGAGGCCGCAGTACGGACTGCCGTGAGATAGTTGCCGCCCACCAGAGCCGCCAGTTTCCCAGTGTCAGGGTCGAACAGGAACACGGTGGACTGGTGATTGGTCAGGCCCTTGTCCATGTTGTTTGGCCAATAGCCGCCCGACTTGACGCCCAACACCATACCGGCGCGATCAAAGCCGGATTTGAAGCCGTAAAGCGCGTCGGCATAGCCGATTGCCTCGCGGACGACAGGAAAGTTATACGCATCGCCACGCGCCATAGCGGCGAAGACCGCCTCGACAGCGTCAAAGGCCTGTTTTCGTCCAACCAGTTTTTCGCACAAGGCTTCGCTTACGATCAGTAGGCCATCCGTTTCTTCAGTCATGTCTGTCACCGTGCTTTCTTTGTTGTGGTCGCAGTGCGGAGATCGGAGAAGAAGGAGCACCGCATCCCAGGTCTCGAGGCTATCTGATCAAAAAGCCTTACCACGGGCCGAAACCGGCCACAGAGCTTCGACCTTTCCATTGCGCACGCCGACATACCAGTCATGGACATTTGCTGTGGGGTCGCAATGGCCAGGCACCAAGCGCAACTTGTCATTGACCTGGAGGACACCTTTCGGGTCCGAGATCACGCCGTGTTCGTCAGAGCATTTGATGTATTCCACATCATTTCGCCCATAGACAAAGGGTAGGCCGCTATCGACGGACTGGGCTTTGAGGCCCGCGTCACAAATGGCTTTGTCGGCCTTGGTGTGGCTCATTACCGAGGTCAGGATGAAAAACGCGTTTTCCCATTCTCCTTGGTCGATGCGGTTTCCATCCTTATCCAGAATGCGGCCATAATCGGCATCCATGAATGCGTACGAGCCGCATTGCAGTTCATTGTAAACGCCCGAGTTGCTTTCGAAATAATACGATCCTGTACCGCCGCCTGAGACCAGCTCGCACTCGATGCCTTCAGTTTTAAGGCCTCCGACCGCGTCCTTGACCATCGCGATGGCGATGTCGAGCTTTTCCTTGCGAGCCTCGTAGGTATCAAGGTGCTGCATCGCGCCCTGATAGGCCTGAATGCCGGTGAATTTCAGGTTTGGAGCGCCCTGAACTGCTTTGGCGATTTCAATCACAGCAGTGGTTGTGGTCACGCCGCAGCGGCCTGCGCCACAGTCAATCTCGATGAAAACCTCCAACTCGGTACCGTATTTCTGAGCCGCTGCCGACAGGTCGGCCACGTTGTCAATATCGTCAACGCAGACAATGATGCGT
>NZ_JBXWSF010000175.1:0-1987 GCF_059613285.1 Ruegeria sp. BHSB058
CCAGCGTGATGCGCCAGGTTTTCTGCTGCCCGCAATGCTTCCGGGCGATCTCGTACACCCGTCTTTCAATGGGCTTGCGCAGGCGGAAGTAGTCCCGGTGGAGGGTCAGTACCTCTTCGTTCCGGATTGCGTTAAAAACCCAGTCTGACAGCTTCACTTCACACCATAAGAGACGCCCGTCCAAACCGTGCTTTCGGCGGATCGAGGACGCATCGATCAGGCCAAAGCCATCGACTTGCTCTTCATCACCAGTGACAATGTTTGTCCTGATCCGCGTCCCTTCGAGGCGATCAAGGGCATCGAGTAGTGACTGGTATTCCCGGCCACTTGTACCCCGGTTGGTGAAGATAAGCAGCTCTCTGGAGTTAATCCGGACACGGGGCGAAACGGCTTCGCCCTCCTTCAGCTTCGCCATGATCTGACTGATGCAGTAGATCAGAATGTCCTTGTCGTAGATCGTCGCCAGACCCTTGACGCTCGGCGTAATCTGCAGCCACTTGTCGCCATTCTCATAGCGCTTGATCGTCGTCTCAGGCTTCTTTGAGAGGGAATAAAACGGATGCTCCATGTGTTGCATCACGTCCTTCAGGACAGCGTCAGCCACATCACAGATGAACAAATCATGCTGCGGATGGCGATCCGGCAGGAGCGGGGCGAGGGCATTCGTGTTATCAGTTACCATAAGTCGACATTCGTGGTTTTAGTTACCGCAGTCAAGATTCGTGTTATTAGTTACCAAAAGCAGGATTTCAGTTACCGAGATTCGTGTTATTAGTTACCGACCTTCAAAGAAAGTTGTTATTTTACAAATCGCTACACAGGTTCTGGCAATGCGTAACACAGATTCTAACACAAATATAACACCCAGTTTCTGAGCCAGACCTGACCACCATCAGCACATCACCGCTCACCGCTGATAGAACACGCAGGCATCGACACCCGTGGTTGTCGTAGTCCAGGACGCCCCAAGCACAGCGCATGTGGAAGCGTTGCTGGCTAAGAAACGAGGAAGCGTCACCGTCAGGACAAGAGCCAGAACGACAGCACCCAGACCAAACCAAGGAAGACGGCTTTTGAAGCGAACCAGCTTTTGCTCCCGTTCCCAAAGCTGACGCATGGTGTCCGACCTGGCATCCTCAGCTTTCCTGAGAACCTCCTGAGTGTGGTTGGAAGCCCGGAGGAGATCACCGGCCATCTGGCCAACGCGGGTCAGGGTGTCGCCGATCTTGCCGTCGATGGTCGCGCCAACAATCTTGCCATAGTGTTCGGGGTCCGTCTGCTTTTGAGCGGCAAAGGCGGCAGAGCGAGCTTCCGTCGCTGTCTTGTTCACGCGGTCGAGCACCCGTGTCTGATCATCAACCCGATCCGAAATGCTGGCGACAGCCGTGGCGAGAAGATCGAGCGTTTCGCGCAGATCATCGTCCGAAAGCGGGGCAGGGGAGGCAGGCGTGTCAGACATGGCGGATTGCTTTCAGGTTATCGGGCTTCAGGCGTGAACAGCCCGGCAAATTCAGGATCGGCGTAGTAACGCAGCTTTTGCGCGACGGCGGTGGCCTGCCCCTGGACGCGCAAAAGCTGGCGTTCCGGCGGGAGCTGCATGATTTCATCGGGGGTCAGCAGATCGCGGCCCGTGAGGTGGTTCGAGAAGCTTTGGCCATCGCCGGGTTTGAAGCTGTCGGTCTGGAACCCGGCAGTTTCCTGGCCGATCATCTGGCTCAGCCACTTTGCCGTCTCAAAATCATTTACTCCGAAGACCTGTTGCACCCCGGCATTGGCGATGAAGGTGCCAGCGCGTTCGCCATAGAGGTCTTTGAGCTGGCTCATGTCCTGCAGGATCGGCCAGAGCTGAAGCCCGTAGCCCGCCATCAGCCCCATGGCGCGCTCCACGGCCTCCAGACGGCCCAGGGCGGCGAACTCATCTAGGAGGAAGAGGGTAGGGGAGGAAAGCCGCTGAGACGCGCTCTGAGCGGCTGTGGTGGCCGTCAGG
>NZ_JBXWSF010000176.1:0-2018 GCF_059613285.1 Ruegeria sp. BHSB058
GTTTTCCCGGCCCCAAAGCCTGGCAAGCGAACCTAGCTGGAAATTTCCCCTGCCAACACCGCTCTTCCGTGCACCGCCAAAGTTGCTGAAAACCTCTGGCACCCAAACTTGCGGATCACATCGAGTACCCGCGCTTCGTAAGCAGCGTGCCCGATCAAACGACACAGGTCGGACGCATGGAACTGGCGGTTCGCAGTCGGCGCGGCTTGCATCTGTCTCAGCAATTCGCGCTCTTTGGGGTCTGCTACCCGTTTCTGCGATGATTTCACCTCGGGTTGAGGCGGAGTTCCCGGCGAATTCTGCCATCGGCGCATGAAGCCAAGCAGGAAGCCGGCCGGCACCCTGCCGTTGCCTCGGGATCGGTTGAAGGCGAGGAAGCGGTCCCAGATGACCTGCGTGTCGACGTTCCAGCAGGGCAACGTGGCCTTCGCTGCTTTGATGAGCTCCGCCCAACTGGTCTGAAAAACGTTCGAACTCGGGGTGATTTCGATCAGCCCTGAGAAGATAGTTTTGTTATTATTTTCTCTAGATAGTGATGTGTCGCCTTCACCTGACACGAGATCATGGGTTTCACTCTCTTCGTCGAAGGCTGAAAACCGAAAGATCCAGGGCGCGAACTTGCCATTCGGCTTCGCCCGCTCGAGCTGCAACTCCGACGTCTCAAGTTCGCTCAAAAGAACCGAGAGATATTGTCGTGAGACACCCATCTTCTCCGCCAGGGCCGAGAGGGTGAACGCTGCCGTTCCGCGCGACAAACCGTTGTAGCCATCCTTCCAGGCGATGGCATCGAGGATGAGGGTAGCAAGCTTATGCGCTGCAACAGAGAGATTTGTCTGCGTGATCCGTCGCAGGATCAGGCCGGTCGTAGGTTCCATAGTCGAGGTCTCCTTGGAGATCCGACGCCATGTCGTGAGACAACAACATTCTTGCCAGCAAAACAACTTTGCTGGTTGCAGGTGTTTTAGCGGTGCGCTAGGAAACTCTTGTTCACGGAGTTTTCTAGCACGGCGTCAGGCTTCACGGTCTGGCGTCGTCTCCTTTTCTGGGGTTTGCACAGACTCCCATGCGGGATTGTGAGGACGCGCACGGCGAAACCGCGCGCAGATTTTGTTAGAAGCGAACTTCTTCAGAACCATAGTTCCCGGCGTGATCACGCCAGTCGACGAAGACGGAACGGTAGACGTAGTTGCCGCATCCATTCGGGATGCTCAGGCCTGATGCGGCAGGCACTTGGCTCACGTCGGATCTTGTCCATCGGTAATCGCCCTGCACGCCGTAGGACCCCAATTGCGTGGAGTCGCTGCGATAACACTCGCTGTCTCGGCCCTTATTTTGACTGTACCGGATGTGATAAACGCGGATGCTGCGCACGAAATCAAAGGCGTCGCCTGAGATGTCGATGTCGGCTTGTTCATCCGCTTGGACGCGGACAGGGGGCACAGGCGTCGATTCCTGCGGTTCGGGCGGATCGCGGAACGTGATGTCATAAAGGCGTTCCATAGGCGACATTGGACTGGGATCGTTGAACGACACACCCATCGGACACCGCCAGATTTGTAAGGGAGGCTCGATCGGCCATGGCGTGATCCGCCGAATGAAGACCGATCTGGCATGCGCGCAGGGCGCGGAGGCAGGCCAGCCGCCCGCAAGGCAGAGGAGGATTGCACAGTCCACCTGATAGGCTTGAGCCGGACCTGACGAGGCCATTAGCCCGGAAATGCTTAGTGCCGTGGCTGTTGCCACGCCGTGGATCACGTGCTTCATGATGCCGACTCCATCTATAATGGCGCATCGATACGAAACAACATTAATGATCGCAAGGTGATTTGATTGATGATTGCGCGCAAGTCTTGCCTTTGTCGCTCGTCATATTCTCGAGCCTAGCAGCGGGCCGCGGAGGAGTTGCGGCCAAAGAACCGGCCAAATTTGCGGACGGGATGCCACTTTATGAGTCGGCAACCTCATGATAGTTTATGGTTTTAAAAGAGATGAGTCATGGCCAGCAAGCGGCCAGAAAG
>NZ_JBXWSF010000177.1:0-1818 GCF_059613285.1 Ruegeria sp. BHSB058
GGCCCACTCCAGACTTTTCCAAGCCCCAAGTCCCAGCTCCCATGATTCATTCCGCACTTTCATTCGTTGCCCGTCACGGCAAGTTGGCCCTGATTTGCGGCCTGGTTGCGGGGATCGCCTTGCCGGGCCTTGCAGGCACCCTGCGGGCGTGGATCCCCGAGATGGTGGCGCTGCTTTTGTTTCTGACGGCGTTTCGCATCGGTCCACGCGACACTGTGGAAAGCCTGCATGCAATGGCCAGGACCTCGGCAACGGCGCTGGTTCTGCAATTGGTCATGCCGCTGGTTTTTCTCGCTGTGCTGGCGATTTTCGACCTGCCGTTGTCGCCGCTTGCGCTGGCTGTTGCCCTGATGCTGGCGGCCCCGTCGGTCACCGCGTCTGCGAATCTGACGATCCTGCTCAACCATGATCCCTCCCCGGCCCTACGTCTGTTGATCCTCGGTACTGCCATCCTGCCGCTGACCTGTATTCCGGTTTTTACACTGCTGCCCCAGTTTGGAGCGCTGGCGTCGGTGCTGCAGGCCGCAGGTCGTCTGTTGGCGGTCATTCTGGCGGCGGCTGCATTTGGCTTTGCATTGCGCCACTGGGGTTTTTCCGGGATGACTGACCGGGGACGTCACGTGACGGATGGAATTACCGTTGTCACGCTGGCGGTGATCGTGATCGGCCTCATGTCGGCGGTTCGGCCAACATTCGAACAGAACCCCGCCGAATTGGGCTTTTGGCTGGCCGCCGCTTTCGGCGCCAATTTCGGTGTGCAGATAGTGGCCTTTACCGTTCTACGCCTGCTTGGTCGCCCCGATGCGGTTCCAACGGCGATCATCGCGGGAAACCGGAACTTTGCCCTGTTCTTTGTAGCCCTGCCTCCGGAAACCACCGATCCGCTGCTGATCTTTCTTGGATGCTATCAATTCCCCATGTATTTGACGCCGACCCTGTTGCGGAGGCTTTATGACCCACGCTGATCCTTTCCCCGTGATCCGGAACGTCGGACTGGACGGCATGCTTGTCACCTTTGCCGACACCATGACCGAGCCGTCGAACCGCGCGGCGCTCGCCTTTCGCGGCGCGGTGGAAGACGCCGGCTGGGAGGGGGTGATCGAAACCTCAACCTCGCTGGCCTCGACCTATGTTCGGTTCGATTTCTCGCGGCTGCCCCATACCGAGATGGAACGGTGTCTGCGCGATCTGCTGGCCTCGCGCGACTGGTACGCCGCGCCCCTGCCTGCCGGACGCAAGTTGTGGCGGGTGCCCACCGTTTATGGCACGGAACTGGCCCCGCAACTGGACCAAGCCGCCGCCGCCGCCGGGTTGCCCGTTACAGAGGCCATTCGCCGCCTCAGCCAGACACGCGTGCGCGTCCTGACCATCGGATTTGCACCGGGCCAGCCCTATCTTGGCCCGCTGGGGCCCGAGTTTAACATCCCCCGCTTAAAGGAACTGACCCCGATGGTTCCCGAAGGGGCGCTGGTTCTGGCCATTTCGCAGTTCGTATTGTTTTCGGGGCCGACCCCAACAGGGTGGCGGCATATCGGGCAAACCGCGTTTCGGTGTTTCCGGCCCGAAATTGAGCAGAGCTTTGCCCTCAATCCCGGCGACGAGATGGTGTTTGAATCGATTCCCCGCGACGAGCTGGAACACATCTGCGCGCATAACGAGGATGGTACAGGCGGCTCAACGGCAGAGGAGATCCCAGCATGAGCCTGATCGTCCGCCGTATCGGCCCTGCTTGCACGGTTCAGGATCAGGGGCGCGACGGGTTCCTTGATCAGGGCTTGTCGCGCTCGGGCGCCGCGGACCTGCTGGCCCTGCACGAAG
>NZ_JBXWSF010000178.1:0-1773 GCF_059613285.1 Ruegeria sp. BHSB058
TTTGCGCCTTGGCATCATTCTTCTTCACGCTTTCCACTTGGGTTGCGGTGGAGCGCGCACTCTTCACCCCAGGTGGAGATTGGAGAATTGAGACATCAGGAACAGCCTTCAACGCACCTTACCCAGGTCTGCTCCGAGGCTTTCTGTTCGTCATCCTACTCGTACTCACACTTCAGTTCATCATCCTGACCGTGAACTACGCTCGCAAGAAAGCTGATCACTGATGGAAGTTTTGAACGACATAATGGTCTGGATCGCGGCGTTACTACCCGATTTCAAATCCTGGGGAATTGAACTTGTTACTGCAGCGATGTTTGCATCGCTGCTCATCCTTCTGTTGACCGGTATGCCGCTGGCATTTGTGACCCTTCTTGTTGCGTTGATGTTCGCACTTGGATGGTTTGGTCCGAATGCCGTCCCGCTCATCACCAGTCGAATATTCACCTTCGTGAACTCCTTCGTTTTCGTGTCCGTACCCATGTTCGTCCTCATGGCGGGCATCTTGGACCGGTCAGGTATTGCTCGCGATTTGTTCGACGCCATGCGCCTTTTTGGGGGTAAGCTGCGTGGCGGCGTCGCGATCCAAACGCTCTTTGTTGCGGTCGTATTGGCGGCGATGTCTGGCATCATCGGTGGCGAGGTTGTGCTTCTTGGAATGATGGCGCTGCCGCAAATGCTGCGCCTCGGATATGATCGCAAGCTCGCCATTGGCGTCTGTTGCGCGGGCGGTGCGCTTGGCACCATGATCCCGCCGTCGATTGTTCTGATTATCTATGGCCTTACAGCCAATGTCTCGATCGGCGATCTCTTCACGGCTTCTTTTTTACCCGGCTTGATGTTGGCAAGTTTCTACATTGGCTATGTCTTGTTTCGCGCCTATCAAAATCCGGCTGTGGCACCCGTTGCTGATTACGCCGAGGTTGATCGTGCTGAAGTCTTCCGTTTGCTGAAGGGACTGGTTCTCCCGCTCATGGTGGTCGTCTTCGTTCTTGGCTCGATTTATGGCGGTATAGCATCTGTAACTGAGGCGTCCGCCATCGGGGTACTAGGTGTCACCCTATCAACCGTCATCCGAGGTGAGTTCACCTGGAACATGCTGTTCTCAGCCTCACGTCAAACGCTGGCGACAGTCGGTATGATCGTCTGGATTGGTCTCGGTGCAACGGCACTTGTGGGTGTGTTTAGCCTTATGGGCGGTATCCGCTTTGTTGAGGAGCTCATCACTGGAATCTCAGACAATCGTCTGATCGTTCTCCTCTTCATGATGCTCATCCTGTTCATCCTTGGGATGTTCCTCGACTGGGTCGGTATCGCGCTTCTGACGCTTCCAATCTTTGTGCCGATCATCATCAAGCTTGGTTACGATCCCATTTGGTTTGGAGTTCTGTTCTGCATGAACATGCAGGTGAGCTTCCTGTCGCCTCCATTTGGACCCGCAGCCTTTTACCTCAAGAGCGTCGCACCAAAGGATATCGGTCTGGGTGAAATATTCGCCGGACTACTGCCATTCATCTGCCTCCAGATCCTGGCGGTGGCGATGTTGATCATCTTCCCTTGGATCGCAATCCATTGAGCCCGAGGAAACAAGTAAGAGGAAAGAACAGCCAATTACGATGCCTATTGAACATAAACTTCACTATCGGATCTTGACGTTCACGCAGGGTTTTCCCGGCCCCAAAGCCTGGCAAGCGAACCTAGCTGGAAATTTCCCCTGCCAACACCGCTCTTCCGTGCACCGCCAAAGTTGCTGAAAACCTCTGGCACCCAAACTTG
>NZ_JBXWSF010000179.1:0-1881 GCF_059613285.1 Ruegeria sp. BHSB058
GGTCAGGGTTGTTTCCCTCTCCACTACGGACGTTAGCATCCGCAGTGTGTCTGCCATCTAGTACTCCCGGGTATTCGGAGTTTGGTTAGGATCAGTAAGCCTGTGGGGCCCCATTACCCATCCAGTGCTCTACCCCCCGGGGTATTCGGATGACGCTCTACCTAAATAGATTTCGCAGAGAACCAGCTATCTCCGAGTTTGATTGGCCTTTCACCCCTAGGCACAGCTCATCCCGATCCTTTTCAACGGATGTGGGTTCGGTCCTCCAGCAAGTGTTACCTTGCCTTCAACCTGGCCATGCCTAGATCACTCGGTTTCGGGTCTGATCCCACGAACTCATGCGCCCTATTAAGACTCGCTTTCGCTGCGCCTACACCTAACGGCTTAAGCTTGCTCGTGAGACCAAGTCGATGACCCATTATACAAAAGGTACGCCGTCACCCCGCAAGGGGGCTCCGACTGATTGTAGGCGTTCGGTTTCAGGTACTGTTTCACTCCCCTCGTCGGGGTGCTTTTCACCTTTCCCTCACGGTACTGGTTCGCTATCGGTCAGCAAGGAGTACTTAGCCTTCGAAGGTGGTCCTCCGATCTTCAGACAGGATTTCACGTGTCCCGCCCTACTTAATACGTCCCATCGAGCTTCGAATACGGGGCTGTCACCCGCTATGGCCCAGTTTCCCAACTGGTTCTTCTCACTCTCAAGGCTCGGCTGGTCCCCGTTCGCTCGCCGCTACTGGGGGAGTATCAATTGATTTCCTTTCCTCCGGGTACTTAGATGTTTCAGTTCCCCGGGTTTGCCTTTATAACCCTATGTATTCAGGTCATAAATACCTGGTCATGCTCATTATTGATCAGCTGTGCCAACAATAACAAACATTCAGGTGGGTTGCCCCATTCAGAAATCCATGGATCAAAGCTTATTCTCAGCTCCCCATGGCTTATCGCAGAGTATCACGTCTTTCATCGCCTCTTGCTGCCAAGGCATTCACCAAACGCCCTTCTCGCGCTTGATTTGATCCAGAAAAAGAAAGACATAACATTTTGCGCTACCGCCTGTTCGGCTACTTGAGCGCACTATATTTGTCCTACCGCCTATTCGGCTACTTGAGGACGTTTAACCGTCCACAACCGAAGTTGCGCCAGAACTCATGTCAATCGAGACCGCCCAGCTGGTAACTAAAGGCGATCGTTCTTCTGAACCAAAAACATACATTTCCCGCCCCCGCCACTTGGACGAGGACAATTGAGCAACCCCATATGGTCTCCCAGCCGTGCAGCTGATCAACGCAGGTCGCTCGGGTTAGTATATTTGACTTGGACAACTCTGTTCTTTTCGGATCGGGATACACAAGACAGGGCCGGCTAGACCCAAACCGTGCCGTCCATCAGACGATGGAACCGACCGAGATCAGCGCCACACTCGGCGCGATCAAACAGTGTTGATTGATTTCTCTCTAAACGATGTCAATTACGGCGACTTTCGAAGAAAGTCTGCCGAGTGCGAGGCAGCGTATTCTCGAAGAGAATGCGCGTTCGCACACCATAGTCTGTTAAGAACAGACATCTCAGCATTCCTAAAAATGCTCAAAAACCTGTTCTCTTTGGATATCAGGACAATCCGGAGACCCGCTCTCATTGCTTTTGCAAGCAAAAGCAACTGCCGCTTACCACCACCTGGCGAGTGTTGTTCGTCATCTTTTTGCTTGCAGCAAAAAGAGACGGTGGTGGGTCGAGGAGGACTTGAACCTCCGACCTCACGCTTATCAGGCGTGCGCTCTAACCACCTGAGCTACCGACCCAGCTGATTTTGCTTCGCAAAATCGGCGTCGCCCGACAGGCTCTTTTCAAAGAAAAGATGCCGAGAGGGCCAGACCCTATAGT
>NZ_JBXWSF010000180.1:0-1881 GCF_059613285.1 Ruegeria sp. BHSB058
AACCCGGATCTTCGTGCCATCTTCATTCAAACAGACTCAGCCGCTGTGGGTGCACAACGTGCAGTGCGTGCCGCTCGCAAAACAGACGACATTATTGTCGCCGCTTTCGATGGCACCCCTGAGCTTTATGACCTGATCAAGGACGGAAAGATCCTCGGTTCAGGCATGCAGCAACCTTACCTGATGGGCTTCACTGCAGCCGAAGCGCTGGCTTCTCACCTCAGTGGCGAAACTGTCGAGAAAGAGATCCTGCTGCCAATTCTGGTCGGTACAACCGACAATGTTGGTGAGTTGGGCGATGAGATCAACCTCAACGTCTTCGCGGGTGAACTGACAAAGTAAGCTTATCCTCCCGAGGCGGTGGGCACGAAGAGTCGTGTCTGCCGCTTTGGCCAGCATGCGTTCATGCTGATAGGATTACTCAGCGAACTATCAAATATTGAATAATCGGAGTGTCTTGGTGCAACACGATGACAGCACATTGCTCGCCGCTGAGGGGATAAAGAAAGCATTTGGTACTTTCCACGCGTTGAAGGGAGTTAGCTTTCATCTTGGAGCTGGTGAAATTCACGCTCTTTTCGGGGCAAATGGGGCAGGGAAATCTACTCTGGCAAAGGTCCTCTGCGGCCATATCAAACCAACCGAAGGAACTTTGAAAGCCTTTGGTGCTGAAGCCAATTTCAACAAGCCTCGCGAAGCAATGGATGCAGGTATTGGAATCGTAACACAAGAAACAAGCCTGGCTGATGATTTGACGGTTTGGGAGAACATTGCGCTCCCATTCTACGGATCGAAGAAGAAGCCGTCGCAAGGTGAGTTAAAAAAAATTGCAGCAAACGCCATAGAGCGGTTGGGCTTCACAAAAGAAATCCCCATTGGCAAAACCTGTTCAGAGCTCTCGGCTGCCCATCGGCAGTTGGTTGAGATTGCCCGTATCGTGGCACTCGATAGCCGCGTCATCATACTTGATGAGCCGACAGCAGCGCTCAGTCCAGGCGAGCGCGCGCGTCTCTTCAAAGTGATGAACGCACTGCGTGATGAGGGCCGTGGATTGATATTCGTATCTCACAGGCTCGAAGAGATTTTTGCGATGACAGATCGCATCACCATTCTTCGCGATGGGTCATCTGTTGAGAGCAATATCGCGACTTCCAGTCTGACACAGGCCGAACTCATTCACTTGATGGTGGGACGGGAAGTCGAAGCACTCACCAGTGAGACCATTCCTGATACATCAATTTCGCAAGTGGCCTTCGCGCTGAAAGATGTTCGTTCTGCACCGGAAGTTAGATCGGTCAGTCTGGAAATCAGGGAAGGCGAAATTGTTGGTCTCGGCGGACTCGTTGGGGCAGGGCGCTCGGAACTGGCTGAGACGATTATGGGCCTTCGGCCAATGCAGTCCGGGTCCATTGAAGTACTTGGAGAACCCTATACCCCACAAAGTCCAAAGACTGCATTTGAAGCCGGTATTGGGTTTCTGCCTGAAGATCGCCGTCGTCAAAGCATCATTCCCGATTTCTCGGTTCGAGAAAACATACTGCTTTCGCATTTGAGTCAGCAATCAGGGCAGAGATTGAACTATTCATCTCGCTCAGAGCGGATCGATGAGTTGGCTGATTTGATTGAGTTGGCGCGTAACCGCCTGGACGATACGTCCCTTCTCAACTTTTCAGGTGGCATGCAGCAAAAAGCACTGCTTATCCGGGCGTTGTTGCTCAAGCCTAAAGTCTTGATACTGGACGAACCAACCAAGGGCGTCGACATTGGTTCCCGCGCCACAATCTATTCGCTGCTCCGCAGATTGGCAGCTGATGGTATGGCGATCTTGGTTATTTCCTCAGACTTTGAGGAACTTCTCGCGCTTTCGCATCGGATCGTTCC
>NZ_JBXWSF010000181.1:0-1718 GCF_059613285.1 Ruegeria sp. BHSB058
CTGCTGACAACGACATCATTCGGCGAGTTGAGTTTATTTCCTTCAAAGCTTTCGGCAATGACGGTCAGACTGCCATCATGCTCCGTTCTGACAACACGGCGACCAAGGTGCTCACATGTGATCAGGCGGCCCTGCCGATCCATGGTGTTGCCATTGCTGTTGTTTGATGGGTTTCGGAATTCGGAGACGGAGCCATCCGTATCGTCAAACCGCATCATTCGATTGTTTGGGATGTCGGAAAAGAGAAGATACCGCCCTCCTCCGAACCATGCAGGCCCTTCCAACCATCTTCCGCCCGACCACAGTTTCTCAAGATGGGTGTTCATCAAGATCAGTGATTTGAAGGATGGATCCGAAACCTCGAAATGGGGAAGGAACACTGCGCCTGTCTCCTTAGTGATGCCGTGCGCGACCGGACAAAATCCGTTCTGCAAGAACTGCTGCAATAATGATCGTACCGATCGCCGTACCTTGCCAAAATGGGGAAACCCCGAGCAAGTTCATCCCATTGCGGATCATCACCATAATGATAACCCCGAACAACGTGCCAATGATTGAACCGCGTCCACCAAAGAGACTTGCACCGCCAATTACCACGGCCGCGATAGCATCGAGCTCCATGAGGTTGCCTGCCAAGGGGTCAATTGATCCGATCTGCGCCGCAATCAACGTCACGGCAACAGCAGAAAGTGCGCCTGACACAACGTATGGCAAGATCGTATAGAACTGAACTTTGAGACCAGAGATGCGTGCGGCTTCTTTGTTGGAGCCCACGGCATAGATCGTTCGACCACCACGCGAACGCGTGAGGTAGACCCAGGCACAGGCATAGAGAACGATCAGAATGATCACGTTCATCTGCAAACCACCGAGTTCGAAATAAACAAGATTGCCAAGCTCATCTGGCAATCCAGAAATCGTACGCTGACCAGATAACACGTAGGCAAGGCTTCGGCCAATCGCCATCATTCCAAGGGTCACCACAAAGGCTGCCAGGCCAAAGACGGCAATCAGCACACCGGAGATTGCACCCATGAAAGCCCCGGCAGAAACGGCTATAGCAATGGCAATCGGAATGGGGACTTCTTTGAGAGCCAAACCCAATATGATACCGGTGACGCCCGCGACTGAGCCAACAGACAAATCGATCCCGCCAGTCAGGATGACAAACGTCATGCCGATTGCGACAATCCCAATCACGACAGACTGATCCATAAGATTAAAGAGATTGCTGGCTGTCAGAAAATGCGGAGAAGCCAATGACAGCACAATGGCGATGATCAATGCCAGACCGGCCATTCTTAACTCAAGTACATTGGTGAACTTAGAAAGCACCCCTTTGAAGTTTGCTGATGAGCGTGTCATCGCTGTGCCTCCCCATTTTCTTTAACTTGATTGCTTGCTCTCAGACGAAGTTGGCCTTCTTCAAAGATCGAGAGCGCCTTTTTTGTTTCGGATTTGACGGTGATCGGATCGAGGCGTTTGCCGGGCTCGGCGAGAACGGCAATTGAGCCAAGGCCAATGCCACGACTGTTTTCAACGATCATAAGAAGTGAATTACTTCCACCTGCTTCTTCTCGCAGAACGCCTCGTTCTTCGGTCAGTCCCTTGGCGATTGCTGTCTCGGTCATCAAAGTCAGCGTGCCAGGTTCTGGCAGCGATACGCCGTTGATTTCACCTTGGCGTGTCAGACATAGGACCCGTTCGCCAGCGTTCAA
>NZ_JBXWSF010000182.1:0-1596 GCF_059613285.1 Ruegeria sp. BHSB058
ATCGGGCGAGACGCTGGCGCGACATTGCGGGACGCGATCCAACTGCCGAAGTTGGCCCTGGAGAGTTTGAGAGGTCGGGAGGGCCTTTCATTCCGGCGCCCTTCGCGTCGGACGGAGTTCGCCATCGGCTGAGGCCCTGCCTCAAGGAGAACGCACGCAAATCTCGGAACCACAGGTGGAGAGTTTGCATAAGTGCGCCCTTGTCCTTTACAGGTCTACGGGTAAGCGCTATCGCTGGTTGTGGCAAGCCTAACCTTTACACCTGCCCTCTTTGAAGTGGATTCCCGAATTGGCCGAGACTGAGCTTGAACGCGCCGAGAAACGCTATGCCCAGGCCAAGGCCCGCCTACAGGCTCTGAAGAACCGGGAAGCCACCAGACAGCGCAAGCTGGATACCCGGCGCAAGGTGATCCTGGGCGGGGCGCTCATGGACCTGGCGGAACGGGATTCCAATGCTGCCGCGATGCTCGACCGGCTGATCCGCAACCTCTCCCGTGAACAGGATCGCAAGGCCTTTGCAGAGTGGGACGCGCCCTCCCCTGCTCCTACCGATGACGGCACGTCCTGATGCGAAGCGTGATGCTCGTCTTCGGGGGGCTGTTCCGCTTCTTCGGTCGGTTGATCTTCACGCCCATCCTTTTGGGCTGGATGATCGGCGCGGTCCTGTTTGGGGCGATGCTTGGAACGCTTGTGGCCACGCCGTTCATCTTTGCCTTCTTCGATCAGCCGCCCGGTGAAAGCGCCTGGCAATGGCTGGTCTTCGGTCCCTTCATGCTCATTGGCGCTGTCTTCGGGTTTCAGTACTGGCGCATGGCCTCCGGGGCCGATGCTTACTTCGGGCTGACGGGTGACAGCCACGGCTCGGCCCGGTTTGCGAACCGCAAGGAACTGAAGAAGCTGGAGAGGGGCAAAGGGCAGGAGGATCGCGGTCTCCTGATCGGGCGCAATCCGCACACAGGACGGTTGCTGCACTATGACGGCCCGGCGCATCTGATCACCCTCGCCCCGACGCGGGCCGGGAAAGGTGTTGGCACCGTGATCCCGAACCTGCTGGCGGCGGAACGATCCGTGCTGGTGATCGACCCCAAGGGCGAGAATGCCCGGATCGCCGGGGAAGCCCGGCGGCGCTTTGGCACGGTCCATGTCCTCGATCCGTTCGAAGTCAGCGGCCACACCTCTGCCGCCTACAATCCACTCGACAGGCTGACACCGGACAGCCTTGATCTGGGCGAGGATGCGGCCTCCCTGACAGAGGCGCTGGTCATGGACCCGCCGGGCCAGGTGACGGAAGCCCACTGGAACGAGGAGGCGAAAGCCATCCTCGGTGGGCTGATCATGTTCTGCGTCTGCCATGAGGATCGTGACCACCGGTCCCTCGCCACCGTCCGGGAATATCTCACCCTGCCCCCGGAAAAACTCCGGGCGCTGCTGGAGCTGATGCAGGACAGCGATGCGGCAGGCGGGCTGATCGCCCGCGCCGCCAACCGCTTCCTTGGCAAGGCGGATCGCGAAGCCGCTTCCGTGCTGTCGAACGCGCAACGCCATACGCACTTTCTGGACTCGCCCCGGATCGCAAAGTGTCTGGCGCGCTCGGAC
>NZ_JBXWSF010000183.1:0-1607 GCF_059613285.1 Ruegeria sp. BHSB058
AGTATAATTGTGTATACCAAAACGCTCAACTGTTGTCTTCCCTCCATACAAGCTGTTGATTACTTAATCTGCTTGATTATTCAGAAAAGTGAGGCAGCTACAGCTCGATTTTATCTGCTTTTGCTGCTGAAATCAAAACCCATCAGATCTCGAATCCACTGAAAAAAGTTTTGTAACGTCTCGACAGTTTGGCTATCACAATGTATATGGTATACCATATCCGAGAGCAAGAAGCTTTTTGGATTGCTACAAACGCCGGGGAAACTTTGGATCGGAGGAGATCAGGAGGCCCGGACGAAAACTAAACTTAGGGAGGAATTGGCAATGAAATTGCTTAAAAATCTCGCCGGCGCTGCAACTGTACTCGCAGGCATCACCTTGGCTGCAGGGGCAGCTTACGCACAAGAATTCACACTAAAATTCCAGTCTTCTGATCCGGCGGGCTCTCCGACATTCCAGATTCAATCTGCTTGGGCAGAGACCATTGAAGTTGTAACCGGTGGCCGCGTTGAGCTCGAGTTGCTCCCGGTTGATGCTGTGGTCGGCTACCGCGAAACACAAGATGCAGTTTCTTCAGGCATCCTTGATGGCCACATCACAGACATGTCCTATTGGGCCGGTAAAGACGCTGCCTTCGCGCTGCTTGGCAACCCAGTGGGTGCGTGGTCCTCACCAGAAGAAATGCTGCGTTTCTTTGAGTTTGGTGGTGGTCTTGACCTCGCAAATGAACTTCAGAACCCTTATGGCCTTCAGGTGATTGGTGTCATCACGCCAGGCCTCGAAGCTTTTGCATCCAATAAGGAACTGAACGGTGTAGATGATCTAAAGGGTCTGAAAATGCGTGCTCCAGAAGGCTTGGTTCAACAAATCTTTGCCGCTGCTGGTGCTGCGCCTGTGAACCTACCTTTCTCTGAAGTGTTTACGTCACTCGACAAAGGCGTGATCGATGCAGCTGATGCGACGGTCTTCTCCGGCAACCACGAGGCAGGCCTTCACGATGTGGCGCGCCATCCGGTGTACCCTGGCTTCCACTCAATGCCGACCATGGAAGTTGCGATCACAAAAGCAACTTGGGACAAAATGCCCGCAGATTTGCAGGCGATCATGCAACTCGCCGTTCGTGAACTGGCCTTCCAGGAAGTGAACCAGCTTGCCATGAAAGACCTGAAAGCTGTTGCGGATGCTGTCGCAAATGGCGTGTCTGTCACAAACTGGCCAGCAGCTGAGCGCGCTCGTTTCCGCACGATCGCCACTGGTGAGTGGACTTCTGTCGCAAGTAAATCTGCAAATGCTCAGAAGGTATACGACACACTCGTAGCTTACCTGAACGACCAAGGGCTTCTGACCGCAAACTAATCAATGCCGCAAAGGCAATCGAGCGGCCTGTGCGCGGGCCGCTCATACTGTATGCTGGTGAGGGCATCGGTTTGGAATCCGACGAAACACAAGTTCACGAACATGATGGTACAAAGACTATCCCCGAGGCAGGTGCGCTCGGGAAGGTTATTGGGGTAGTCAGCCAATTTTTTTCGATTTCAATTCTCGTGTCCGCGGGCATTCTTATCGTTGAGGTTTTCCTCCGATACGTCTTCAACGCACCGACAATC
>NZ_JBXWSF010000185.1:0-1493 GCF_059613285.1 Ruegeria sp. BHSB058
TCGGCTTCGGCTTCGGCTTCGGCTTCGGCTTCGGCTTCGGCTTCGGCTTCGGCTTCGGCTTCGGCTTCGGCTTCGGCTTCGGCTTCGGCTTCGGCTTCGGCTTCGGCTTCGAAGGTCAAATCTTCCGAGGCTGTAGCATCGTCAACGGTGTTTTCAGTCGCACCTGCCGAAAAGTGCGAACTCTGGTCGTCGGTTGCGTCATCTGTTGCAGGGATCGCGTCGTGGTCTTCATCAGTCTTCTTTTTGCCGGCCACCGTCAGCTCCCCCTTGATTCTCAAATACTTAAAACCCACAGACCAATGCAGGTTAATCCGCGTTCCGAGCGCTCTCAACCCGCATACGATCACTCACAAGTTTTTTAATCGCGGCGCGCATTCCTTCGGCGTTTGGATTCTTGCTAATAACCAGGCCCAGAATATTCAACGATTCCATTGGCTTCGCGGCTGCTTCACTTATTGCCGCCGCCCATAGCGGGGCCGTGCCTTCCCAATGATCGGCAAAATGTCGCGCGGTTCTTGGGGAGAAGATCGGGGCCAGCACGGGTTGATCATCAACCATCGCCGCGCGTGCCGCATCAGAGAATCCAAGCTGTATTTGTCGGTAAACAACCTGCTCCTCCGTTGGCAATCCGGAATTGGAAAGAGTTACGGCGACATCGCCGAGACCGTGTTCGCCTCTCAAATGCAACAGTGGTCCTTTGGGTCGGCGGGAAACCAGGTCCGCGATCAACTCTTCTGCCGTTTCGCCGGCCATAATTGCCTGCCACCCTTCTTTGTTTGCGGCGTCAGTTGTCGCCGGGCCCACGCAGAAAGCCGGACATTGTCGGTCACCTGACAACCGCGCCGTAGCGGCGACACCGTTTGAAGATGTGAAGATGACACCTGCGAAACGGCCAAGGTCAATATCCTGGCCATGTGGTTGGATATCGATAAGCGGAGAAATAATGACGTCTACATCCGCCGACAAAACCGGAAGCAGTTGCGCTGCAAACTTTTCAGAGGCGGCGCGGGGGCGGGTCATCAACAGGCGTATGGGCAAAGCGATCAGTCACGGGATTGTTTGAATGCGCCCGGGGTGATACCCCGGCTTTCGATCATGATGCAACGGTTCGGGTCGATGGCGCAAACTTTAACGATACTTGGGCTGGAAAGCAGCTGCGACGATACTGCAGCGGCCGTCGTGCGTCACACCGAGGGAGAACCTGCGCAAATCCTGTCTTCAGTCGTTTATGGCCAGACCGAATTGCATAGCGCCTTTGGCGGCGTTGTGCCTGAAATTGCAGCTCGGGCACATGCAGAGAAACTGGATGTTTGCGTCCGTCAAGCCCTGGAGGATGCTGGTCTATTTCTAACAGATATGGATGCAATCGCGGTGACTGCCGGACCGGGGCTGATCGGTGGCGTCATGTCAGGAGTGATGTGCGCCAAGGGCCTGAGCGCTGCTACCGGCCTGCCGCTGATCGGAGTAAACCATTTGGCCGGACATGCGCTTAC
>NZ_JBXWSF010000186.1:0-1567 GCF_059613285.1 Ruegeria sp. BHSB058
CCGGCCACTTTGCCCTTCTTGCGATCGCAGGGAGGGCGTGGAGATCTATACCGTGGAACTTTACCGGAAGGTTCGTCTGGCCTGCGCCGACCGGATGAGCAAGCGCGCGGCGGCGCAACATTTCAATATTTCGCGCGACACGGTCGACAAGGCGCTGGCCTTCTCGGTGCCCCCTGGCTACCGGCGGACGGCGCCGATCAAGCGCCCGAAGCTGGATGGCTTCACCGAGATCATCGACGTCTGGCTCGATGGCGACAAGGCGGTGAATCGCAAGCAGCGCCACACCGCCAAGCGCGTGTTCGACCGGTTGCGGGAGGAGCATGGCTTCCCCGGCGGCTACACGATCATCAAGGATTACATCCGCGAGCGCGAGCGTCGGGGCCAGGAGATGTTCGTGCCGCTGGCTCACCCGCCGGGACATGCGCAGGCCGATTTCGGTGAAGCGATCGTCATCATCGGCGGGGTCGAGCAGAAGGCCCATTTCTTCGTCATGGACCTGCCGCACAGCGACGGCTGTTTCGTGCGGGCCTATCCCGCGGCGACGGCGGAGGCCTGGATGGACGGCCACGTCCATGCCTTTGGCTTCTTCGGCGGGGTGCCGTTGTCGGTGCTCGATGACCATGACCGCTGCCTGGTCTCGAAGATCCTGCCGGATGGGACGCGAAAGCGCGCCACGCTGTTCAGCGCCCTGCAGTCGCATTACCTGTTCCGGGACCGCTATGGACGGCCGGGCAAGGGGAACGACAAGGGAAGCGTCGAGGGGGTCGTTGGTTACGCCCGCCGGAACTTCATGGTGCCGATCCCAAGGTTTGCCAGTTGGGAGGCGTTCAACGCCGACCTCGAAGCCCAGTGCCACAAGCGCCAGAACGCCACTTTGCGCGGCCATAAGGAAACGATCGGCGAGCGGTTGCAGCGCGATCTGGCTGCGCTGAGGCCTCTGCCCGGGGCACCGTTCGAGGCCTGTGACCAGACCAGCAGCCGGGTCAGTTCCCAATCGCTCGTGCGGTATGACACCAACGATTACTCGGTCCCGGTCGCCTATGGTCACCAAGATGTCTGGGTGCGCGGCTATGTCGACCAGGTCGTGATCGGTTGCCGCGGTGACGTGATCGCCCGGCACCCGCGCTGCTACGACCGCGAGGACATGGTCTTCGATCCGGTCCATTACCTTCCGCTGATCGAGAGGAAGCCCAACGCCCTGGATCAGGCGGCTCCCTTGGCCGAATGGAACCTGCCCGAAGAGTTCCAGATCCTGCGCCGGCTCATGGAAGCGCGCATGCTGAAGATGGGACGGCGCGAGTATGTGCAGGTGCTGCGCCTGCTCGAGACCTTCGATATCGAGGATCTGCACGCCGCCGTGAAACGGGCCCTGAAGCTGGGGGCGGTAGGCTTCGACGCAGTCAAGCACCTCGTTCTCTGCCACGTCGAGAAACGGCCGCCGAAACTCGACCTCGACATCTACCCCTACCTGCCGCGCGCCAACGTCGCGACCACCTCGGCGGCCAGCTACATGTCGCTGCTTTCGGGGGATGCGGCATGACTGAGGCCCCGAGGATCCTACTCGCGC
>NZ_JBXWSF010000187.1:0-1346 GCF_059613285.1 Ruegeria sp. BHSB058
GATCATCGACGAACTGGAGCCGGAAAAGCGCGGCATCTATGGCGGCGGGGTCGGTTATTTCTCGGCTGGCGGCGACATGGATATGTGCATCGCCCTGCGTACCGCCATCGTGAAGGATCGCAAGCTCTATATCCAGGCAGGCGGTGGTGTTGTCTATGACAGCGACCCCGAGGCGGAATATATGGAAACCGTGCACAAATCCAACGCGATCCGCCGCGCTGCTGCAGACGCGTCCCGGTTCACGGGTAATGGCAACCGGTGACATCCGGTTTGGGCATGCAGATATTCACGCCAGATCAGTACGTTACGTCGCGGTGGAAAAATGGTGGTGGCATCACGCATGAAATTGCGCGCGGTAATCAGGACGGTCACCTGCTTTGGCGGCTGAGCCTGGCTGAGGTCGACCGGGACGGGCCGTTTTCGGTTTTTCCGGGCCTGCACCGCATTCTCACGGTTGTCTCGGGCGCCGGAATGGTCTTGGAAGGCGTACAGGGGAACCTGCCTGCGCCACCTTTTTCACCGCTCACTTTTTCAGGTGATATTGAACTTTGCGGAAGGCTGCGGAGTGGGCCGGTACGAAACTTCAATCTGATCTTTGACCCCACCCGGCTTTGTCCCCGCGTCACGTGTCACAGTGGGCCGGAGCGTTTGCGTTTTCCGGACCACCCTTGTGGGGTGTATATGGTTTCGGGGCAGGCTGGCATCGGCAGTATCAAACTGAAGTCCGGGTCCTTCGTTCTTGAACCGAACGATGACGTTGCATTGGATCCGGGCGCAACGGCACTGTGCGTCGAATTGCGAGCCGTGAATTCACCAAAGAATTGAGAGCACCCGCCAGTCCTGCATCACCCCCCGGCCCCGCTTTTCAGAACCGCTGAGACCGGCGCCAGAGAAACCCGGCTCGCGCGGTCCTGAAGGCCCCAAAGCACCAGCGCCGAGATGGTGTCAGGGCGCACCCGACCCAACATGATCACGGATCCTTCCTGCCCGGCCCGGAATGCCGCCTGATCCAGAAAACGCCGCATCACCTTGGGCTCTTGACCCGCACCGTCAAAATCCCGGAACACCACTGCCGAGGGAACGCCGTTACGCGCCGCAAGTTTCTGTGCGGTGTTCAGGCCATTGTCCTGCATGACCACTCCGCGCCCGGTGCCGCCCGCAATGGCCGTGACCTGTTCGGCAAGGTCCCGGTTGCCCTGGACACCGGTCAACGTGCCTTCGAGAATGCCGACCGTTTCGGGCAAGGTTTCAAGCCAGACCGCCAGCGAAACCTCGGCATCTTTTGCGGTCGCTTCCAGTGGCATATCGGTCATCATCATGACTTCGAAACCGGCCGTCCGGTAACG
>NZ_JBXWSF010000188.1:0-1512 GCF_059613285.1 Ruegeria sp. BHSB058
TGTCCGTCGTCAGAGGTTTTGGGCCAGTTGGCGGCGTGATCTAAGAGAGGGTCTGGCGCATCTGGTTGGTCAGATTAAGCGGCGGATTTGCGGTGAAGCAAGCGCCGGGTTTCGATGGTCTTCCGTTTGATCCTTTCTCTTTGTTGCAGGATGGCCTGGCCGCGCCCGAAGTAGACGTCGGCCGGCGTGAGATTCTGCAGGCTCTCGTGGTAGCGCCGATGGTTGTAATGCTCGGCGAAGGCGTCGATCTTCTGCTTGAGATCGCCGGGCAGGTAGTAGTTCTCCAGCAGGATGCGGTTCTTGAGCGTCTGGTGCCATCGCTCGATCTTGCCTTGGGTTTGCGGGTGATATGGGGCGCCGCGGACATGATCCATTTGCCGGTGCTCCAACCAGTCGGCCAGTTCGCCCGAGATGTAACTGGCGCCATTGTCCGATAGCAGCCGTGGCTTGTGCAGGACCGTTGCCCTATCGCAGCCGGAGGCTTGCAGCGCCATGTCCAGCGTGTCGGTCACGTCGCCGGCTTTCATCGTCGTGCAGAGTTTCCACGCGATGATGTAGCGGCTGTGGTCATCGAGGATCGTCGAGAGATAGAACCAGCCCCAGCCGATGACCTTCAGGTAGGTGAAGTCGGTTTGCCAAAGCTGGTTCGGTCTCGTGGTCTTGTCCTTGAACTCGTCGGCCGCCGACAGAACCACGTAAGCCGGACTGGTGATCAGGTCGTAGGACTTGAGGATGCGATACACGGAAGCTTCTGATACAAAATACTTTTCCGTGTCGGTGAACTGCACGGCCAACTCGCGCGGCGACAGATCGCTTTCCAGCAGGGCTAGGTTCTTGATCTTCTCGCGAACAGGCTCGGGAATGCGGTTCCAGACTCGTGACGGCCTGGGGCTGCGATCCTCAAGCGCCTCGGGGCCGCCAGCGAGATATCGATCATACCAGCGATAGAAGGTCGTTCTGGGGATGCCGAGCTTGTCCAGCGTGCGCTTGGTCGGCAGATGCGATCCTTCGACCAGGCGGATGATCTCCAGTTTCTCGGATGCGGGATACCTCATTCGTCGTCGCCCCCATCCGCGATCATGCTTTTTTTGAGCAGCCGCAATTCCAGCGCCTGTTCGGCCACGACTTCTTTCAGATCGCGGGCCTCACGGCGCAGATCCTTGACCTCGCTCGACGTTGCCGCACGCGCCGTGTCGCCCGCCAGGCGCTTCTTCCCAGCCTCGAGGAACTCCTTGGACCAGCTGTAATACAGGCTCTGGGCAATACCCTCTCGGCGACACAGTTCGGCAATGCTGTCCTCGCCCTTGAGGCCGTCCAGCACGATCCTGATCTTCTCTTCGGCCGAATACTGTTTGCGGGCCGCTCGACGGATGTCCTTGACGACCTTCTCGCCGTGGCTCTGCTTGGTTCCGGGTTTCTGTCTCATCTCCACTCCTTGATGGTTACGATGAGCCAGAAACCCTCCCTTATCAAATCAACCTAAACTGTCCCATTGGCGCTGACGTCAAACAC
>NZ_JBXWSF010000189.1:0-1437 GCF_059613285.1 Ruegeria sp. BHSB058
GTACGAGATGGCTGGCGGCACCATGTTGCACGACCTTTTCCAGGGTGACGACGGCGGTTGGCTGGAAGACCCTGCCTTGCTTGATCGCCTGGTCAGCGAGAAGCTTCAGGCTGAAGCCGAAGCCATCGCGCCCGAGGGCTGGAAATGGATCGAGGTCTCGCTCGACCTGCCCTATGGCTACAGCCACGGTTTGCGGCGACTGAGCGGAGATCCAGCGCCGATGACGGATGACGAAGGCGCGGCCCATGCCAAGCTGCTTGCCGAGTACCGGGCGCTCGAGGAGGAATACGAGGGCCAGGATGAATTCCCCGAAGAGATCGACGCGCGCCTTGGCGCGTTGGAAGTCGCGATGGAGAAGCTCGAGGCCCGGCCGCTGATCTTCGACGATGTGGAGATCGCACGGGCAGGGGCTTTCGTGACGCTTGACCGCTTTGGCGAGCTTGCCGTCTATCGGGGCTTTGTGCGGCCCGAGGATGAGCCACGGGAAGACGCCGATGTCCACAGCGGTGAACCGGCAGCAGACGGGCAGGGCACTGAGCTTTCGGCTGCGAGCAGCGCGGATGGTGTCGGCCATGGCACGGTGATCACCTCTGCCGGTCAGGCGCTTGCCGCCAACGTGCCCGACGACGAGGACGATGGTGCGTTGAAGCCCTTGCCTGAGCGGCTGGTCATGGAGTTGACGGCGCACCGGACATTGGCACTGCGCGAAGCGGTCGGGCGCTCCCCTGACGTCGCGTTGACGCTGCTGCTCCTGAAGCTCGTCAATGACACATTCCGGACGTCCAGTTCGGCCGGCAGCTGCCTCGATGCCTCGGTGCGTCACGTCTACATGTCCGCGCAGGCGAGCGATCTGAAGGAAAGCGTCGTAGCCAAGCTGGTGGACGACCGACACGCGGAGTGGGAGGCCGACTTGCCGCTCGGCAACGATGCCGCGCTCTGGGACTACCTGACCTCCCTTGATCAGCCGAGCCGGCTGTCCCTGCTCGCGCATTGCCTCAGCTTCGGGATCAACGCGCTCCACGAGAAGGTGAACCCTTATGGTGCCGGTATCTCCGCCGGCGGTTTGACCAGGCGGATGACCCAGTCCGACTTGGTCGCACAGGCGGTCGATCTCGACATGGTCGAGGCGGGTTGGCAGCCGACGGCCGATACCTACCTGAACCGCGTACCCAAGGCCCGGATCCTCGAGGCCGTGCGCGAGGCGAAAGGGGAGGGGACGGCGCAACTCCTCGATCACCTCAAGAAGGGCGAGATGGCGACCGAAGCCGAGCGTCTGCTGAAAGGCAGCGGCTGGTTGCCGGAGGTTCTTCGCCGTCACGATCTGGCAGCACTCGACGACGCGGAAGGGCAGGGGGCGTCTGAACCCGTTTCCGACGCCGACCAGAGCGAGGATGTCGACCTTCCTGCCTTCCTCACCGCTGACCTGCCGGGTGATGA
>NZ_JBXWSF010000190.1:0-1292 GCF_059613285.1 Ruegeria sp. BHSB058
GTTCTGGAGCGCGTGGACCACGGCGACACGCTGGTCGTCGTGCGGATTGATCGGCTTGCGCGGTCTTTGTCGCACCTTCTCGAGGTGATCGAGCGTCTGGAGGCAAAGGGTGCCTTCTTCCGCTCGCTCCATGACCCGATCGATACTACCTCGCCTCAGGGCAAGTTCACCTTGCAGGTCCTCGGTGCCGCGGCGGAGTTTGAACGCGCTCTGATCCGCGAGCGTACCAAGGCGGGTCTTGCCTCTGCGCGCGCCAAAGGTCGCGTTGGTGGCAATCCTGGGCTAAGCGCCAAGGATCCCGCCGCGCTGCGTAAGGTGCGGCTGGCGCGACAGGACGGCTACATGGAGCGCTTGAACGAGACAGCTCAGGATTGGGTGCCCCATGTACGCCGCCTGCGGCCGGATATGGCCTGGGAAGACGTGCTGCGTATCATCAATGCTCCCCTGCCCCACGACCGCCACTGGACCCAAAGCCGTTTGCTCCGCGCCGTGAAGGCATACGTGGGGGACGGATTCCTGCCCGCTGAAGTGCTTGGACGCGCTGGACGTCGCGAAACCGATGATCGCCTGCCTGCGATTGTCGCCGCAATCAAAGGTGCTGACCCCGAGATCACCTTGCAGGCAATCTGCGACCGACTCGAATCCATGCGTGAGCGCACCCCTCGCGGTCGAACCAGTTGGCAGCCTTCCTCAGTCAGAATGCTGCTGGAGCGTGCCGAAAAGCTGGGGCTCCTCTGAAGATGACACTTGTGTTGGCCTAACCGACTGCCACTAAATCTAGAAAGTGCTTGCACGAATCTGGTTGGTCGGGCAATAGTCTCGAAAAATAACGCGCGGTCACATAAAAAACGCGCCCACGGATCGGGGCAGACATGAGCGAAGTAGAGCAGGATCTAGACATCGCCATCGGGCACTACGCGGAACTTCTCGCGTCGAACCTGCATGCTCAGCGCGCTGCCCACTTCCCGCCGGATGCAAAGAAGGTGATGCGCACTTTGACCAGCGGCGAAGCTGCCGAACTTCTTGGCGTTGATCATACCTATCTTCGTAAGCTTCATCGAGAAGGAAAGATCGTTGACGTCGAGACGACGGCTGGAAGTCATCGCCGCTATACGCTCGACGATATCTGGGAAATCCGTCAGACGCTTGAAGGAAATGCAAAGAAGTCTGGAACTTACGTGCCTGGACGTCGCGACGGTGACGAGCTTCAAGTCGTTTCAGTGGTGAACTTCAAGGGCGGGTCAGGCAAAACGACGACGTCTGCTCACCTGGCTCAACGCTTGGCGCTTAAG
>NZ_JBXWSF010000191.1:0-1283 GCF_059613285.1 Ruegeria sp. BHSB058
TCTCGGGCGGAAGCTTCCACGTTGGCGCGGGCTTCCACCTTGTGCCGATCTTCGAATGTGGCAATCGCTTTGGCGACGTCATTCTGCATTTTCTTCAGCTCGCTGAGCGACAGTACGTCGAGATCGAAAGCAGCCGTTGGTGCGGTCCGTGTCCTGAATATTCCGGTATCGATAGCCCGTCGCGGCAAGGCCCTGCATTCCGCAGCACGGAAGGGCAGGGGGGCGAGAGCCGGTGATAGCCACTTGGGCCGCTAGCGGCGTGCTGGGCTTGGGGTAAAGCAGTCCCGATGGGCAAGGGGACATGGTCTGGCATGGGCTCCCCGTATCTCTCTGTCTCCTGGGCCATCCCTTCGACTGACAATCCCCTAATCCCGTTCGATCTCCTGCGCGCAACCCCGCGTCAGTCCGGGCCGTGTTGGCTGCCTTTGGCGTCCTGCCCGCTCCACCCCGGTCCTCTGGGGGTGTCCGGTGTCCATGCTGTCCACCGTGCACGCGTCACCCGACGGGCTTTTTCAGGGTCTTGTCGAAGGGACGGTCCCGAAGACAGGAAAAACAGGAGCTTATCATGCAGAACATCGTCATCCTCGCCGGCAACATCGGTCAGACCCCCGAAGTCCGCACCACCCAGAGCGGCACCAAGATCACCAACTTCAGCCTCGCCACCTCGCGTCCCCGCCTCTCGGAAGGCCGTGTGATGCGCGACGAAAACGGCTACCGGGTCATGGACACCGAATGGCACCGCATCACCTGCTTCAACGGACTCGGCAAGACGGTCGCCGAGCATTGCGAAAAGGGCATGAAGGTCCTCGTCCACGGCCGCATTCACTACACCAAGTGGATCGACAGCATGGGGAACGACCGCTACGGCTGCGAGATCATCGCCGAGAAGGTCGACTTCCTGAGCCGTCCGAAGTCGGCCGAGAACGAAAACCCCGAGTTGGTCGACCGCGACGATGAGATCCCGTTCTGAGGAGCGGGGTCTCCCCCTCGGCCCGGCGGGTTAAACCGCCGGGCTAAAAGTCTCTTCGGGCCACTGGAAAAGGCATCCACGCTTGCCTTCCGGTGCTGAGCGCCTTGAATGCGCCTAATTGTTCAACGTGCGCACGAGCTAGATTTCGTCTTTGGTTCTGGTCGCGCCGTGACTGCGATACGCGTCGAGCATCAAACGCGTATATTCGGCCGTGCTCTGGGTCACGGTGCCCAAACCGGGCCATGCGAACAACGGATCCGACCAAGTAACTTCCAACTCAATCTCGATTCCAAGCAGTGCGGCCACTTCGATC
>NZ_JBXWSF010000192.1:0-1270 GCF_059613285.1 Ruegeria sp. BHSB058
TCGGCAAAGTCCTCGATGCTTTTCTGGATTGCCGCAAAACCCTCATCGCCCTCGTAAGCTGCGCCATACACACCGGCGAGCGTTTTCACTTCGGCGCGGTGACGTCCGAATTCCTTTTCCATCGCCATGCTGATTTCTCCTACGGATGCGCGCGCGCGCGCGGCCTCGACCGCCGCCTCGAGCAGGTTGCCGCCTCCCTTGGCGCGGCGGGTAAGTTCGTTCAGGGCTGCGATACAGGCTTCCTCGTCACGGTCGGCCCGCATTTTATCAAGCCGCGCAATCTGCGCCTCGCGCACCGCTACGTTATCCACATCAAGGATATCGATCGGGTCTTCCTTTTCTTTGCGGTACTTGTTGACACCAACGATCACCTCTTCGCCGCGGTCGATCATTGCCTGACGGCGGGCTGCCGATTCCTCGATTCTGAGCTTGGGCATGCCGCTTTCGACAGCCTTGGTCATGCCGCCCATCTCTTCGACTTCCTGCATCAAGGCCCAGGCTTTTTCGATCAGTTCGTTAGTGAGGCTTTCGACATAGTAAGACCCTGCCAAAGGATCGACCACATCGGTCACCCCGGTTTCCTCCTGCAAAACAAGCTGCGTGTTGCGCGCGATACGGGCCGAAAAATCGGTCGGCAACGCAATCGCCTCATCCAGCGCGTTGGTGTGCAGCGACTGGGTGCCGCCCAACACTGCGCTCATCGCCTCATAGGCAGTGCGAATCACGTTGTTGTAGGGATCCTGTTCCTGCAGCGACACCCCCGAGGTCTGGCAATGGGTGCGTAGCATCTTTGAACGTTCGCTTTTCGCCCCGAACTCGGTCATCACCCGGTGCCACAACGTGCGCGCGGCACGGAGTTTGGCGATTTCCATGAAGAAATTCATGCCAATGGCAAAAAAGAAACTGAGCCTCCCAGCAAATTTGTCCACATCCATGCCCGCATTGATCGCCGCGCGCACGTACTCGCGCCCGTCGGCCAGCGTATAGGCCAGTTCCTGCACCAGGTTCGCCCCGGCCTCTTGCATGTGATAGCCCGAGATCGAAATCGAGTTGAACTTTGGCATCTCGTTTGATGTGAACTCGATAATGTCCGAGATGATCCGCATCGAAGGCTTGGGCGGATAGATATAAGTGTTGCGCACCATGAACTCTTTCAGAATGTCGTTCTGAATGGTCCCGGAGAGCAACGATTTGTCATGACCCTGTTCTTCGCCCGCAACGATGAAGCTGGCGAGAACCGGAACGACAGCGCCGTTCATTGTCATCGACA
>NZ_JBXWSF010000193.1:0-1263 GCF_059613285.1 Ruegeria sp. BHSB058
GGGAATCGGGCGCAGAGGTCTGCGACTTCGGCGCGGACCTTGGCTTCGACTTCGCCGTTGCCGTCCGGGCCGTTGGCGGCCAGGCCGTCGACCACTTCGACGATCCAGTCGGCGATCTGGCGGAACTCTGTCTCGCCGAAGCCGCGGGTGGTGCCGGCGGGGGTGCCCAGGCGGATGCCCGAGGTGACGGTCGGCTTTTCCGGGTCGAACGGGATGCCGTTCTTGTTGGTGGTGATATGCGCCCGGCCCAGGGCGGCGTCGGTGATGTTGCCGGTCACCTTCTTGGGCCGCAGGTCGACCAGCATCACATGGGTGTCGGTGCCGCCGGTGACGATATCCAGCCCGCCTTTGATCAGCTGATCGGCCAGCGCGTCGGCATTCTTGCGCACCTGCTTGATATAGTCCTTGAACTCGGGCCGCAGCGCCTCGCCAAAGGCCACCGCCTTGGCGGCGATCACATGCATCAGCGGGCCGCCCTGAATGCCGGGGAAGATGGCCGAGTTGATCTTCTTGGCGATCGCCTCGTCATTGGTCAGGATCATGCCGCCGCGCGGGCCGCGCAGGGTCTTGTGGGTGGTGGTGGTGGCCACATGCGCATGCGGGAAGGGCGAGGGGTGCTCGCCCGCCGCCACCAGGCCGGCGATATGGGCCATGTCGACATGCAGATAGGCGCCGACCATGTCGGCAATTTCGCGCATGCGGGCAAAGTCGATCACGCGCGGAATGGCCGAGCCGCCGGCGATGATGATCCTGGGGGTGTGTTCCTTGGCCAGCGCCTCGATCTGGTCATAGTCGATCAGGTTGTCCTGCTTGCGCACGCCGTAATGGATGGCGTTGAACCACTTGCCCGACTGGTTCGGGGCCGCGCCGTGGGTCAGGTGGCCGCCGGCATCCAGGCTCATGCCCAGGATGGTGTCGCCGGGCTTGGCCAGCGCCTGCATCACGCCCTGGTTGGCCTGGCTGCCGGAATTGGGCTGCACGTTGGCAAAGTCACAGCCGAACAGCTGCCTGGCGCGGTCGATGGCCAGGTTTTCGGCCACATCGACGAACTGGCAGCCGCCGTAATAGCGCCGGCCCGGATAGCCCTCGGCATATTTGTTGGTCAGAACCGAGCCCTGCGCCTCCATCACCGCCGCCGAGACGATGTTCTCGGACGCGATCAGCTCGATCTCGTCGCGCTGACGGCCAAGCTCCGACGCGATCGAGCCGTAAAGCTCAGGATCACGATCCGCGAGAGATTGGGTGAAAAAATCGTCGGTACGA
>NZ_JBXWSF010000194.1:0-1144 GCF_059613285.1 Ruegeria sp. BHSB058
CCCATTTTGCCGAGGACAAAACCATGACCAGGCTTGCCGAAAAAGCCGTTCCGTTTCATCTCAGACATCTGCTGCCAGTGGGTTTCACCGAATTTGGTCAGCGCATCGTTCATCAAAACTGCGCTAAGCAAAACACCTCCCCCGGTGCAGATCCCGACAAGCAAGTGAACGATCTGCATATCGCCTGGATGGGTCGTTCGGAGAACCCCATAGCTGCGCGCCAGCATCAGGAAATCGATATCGGCCCCGACCCCGAACCAGCGGAAGGTCAGAAAGGCCGACGACAGAACATACCCGAACACCGCGCCGAGAAAAGCAAAGCTTATGACGCCGAGTGCGATCCGCGTCTTACCCATGCGTCAGGCCCTTTTCGCCGTCGGCATCGACTTGCCGCTCGCGTTGAACATCAATTTCTTCATTGGCGATCTCGTCGAGGACGTGCTCCATGGCCACGCTGTTCGCCAGAGCTGCGTCGCTCTGCAGATAGGCTTTAGCCGCATAGAGCCGGTCCAGGCGGTCTTCGATATGTTCCTCCAGCGCAGTCTCATCGCCAATTGCCAAGTCTGGGGTGTTTTCTTCACCGGCCAGATCCTCCAGTTCGGCCCTCAAGGTCTCGCGCTCCAGATCGCTGCGGAATGGATCTGCGGTTGGGTCGTCCCTCATACGGCTCAGGACTTCAGCAGTGATCGGCGGAAGCCGGTCGGTGATGGCTTCCTGCCGGTCAGACTCCACCGACCCACTATCCTTGAGAACGTCAGCATCGGCCAACAAACGACCCAGATCACTGTGCACCTGGTCGAGGCGATCGATTGCTTTCTCAAGCTCATCGGCGCGAGACAGGTCATAGCCTTCCTTGTCGGCAATCGCATTCAAGTCCTGTCCGAGCCATTGCCGCTCCAGCGCGGCATTGCCAGCGCCGATTTCGACACGACGTGTCACCTCCTGCTCGTCAATGCCGGTGCCTCTCAAAGCCTGCTGAAGACGTTCGGCAAGGGCTGGATCCTGCAAAGCGCTTTGGGCGTCGGCCTGAATGTTCGCGGCGGAATAGATCCCACTTTTGGACGCGTCTTCGAGCAAGGTGTGGGACTGCGTCCCCATTGGGCTCAGATGCGACAGTGAACGATAAATGTCGTTCAGCTCATGC
>NZ_JBXWSF010000195.1:0-1143 GCF_059613285.1 Ruegeria sp. BHSB058
GGTGGCGGCGATGCGCTTCGTCAAAGGGTTCAAAACCAACGATTGCCCGGACATGCCAGACGTTGCGAAGAGCATGCTCAAAACCCTCTGCGAGCAGGTTGTTGCACTCGACGAGCGCGTGGTGTTCTACGACAAACTGATCGAGTATCATTCGCGGATCGATGAACGGGCCAAGCGGATCAGAACCGTCCCTGGTGTTGGTCCAATCACCGCCTCTGCCATCGTCGCCACCATCGGCGACGGCAAACAGTTCAAGAACGGGCGCGAGTTTGCTGCTTGGCTTGGTCTCACCCCATTGAACAGATCGAGTGGTGGCAAGGAACGCCTCGGCCGGATTAGCAAGAAGGGTGACCGTTACATAAGAAGGCTTCTGGTGATCGGTATGACCTCACAAGTACAGCGCGCCCGCGGCTATCCAGAACGCGTGCATCCTTGGATCATGCAACTCCTCGAGCGCAAACCCGTCCGACTTGCCACGATCGCGATGGCAAACAAAGCCGCACGGATCATCTGGGCGATCCTCACCAAAGAAACATACTACCGGCAATCAGCGGCATAACCGGAGGCACTGAACAAAAAAGAATTGCAAGACGAATGCCATGATGGCACGTGCGGTCATCCGAGAACCCGGAAAACCCGAGCTTCGTCCTGAACTCTCAGGTTCGCTTTGCCGATTGGGACCAGGTTCACGGAACCCATCAAGGCCAGCGGCTCAAGCAAATGCCGCAATCAAAGGCCGGACACAGGACTGTACTGACCAGCCGCGCAATCAGAGCATTTTGTCCTTGCAAAGCAGACGCCATCCACACAGGACTTAGCAGCCTGATGCAGATGCGGCGAACTTCGCGATCGAACTCGCATCCCGTCGCGGAGAACACCTCGACGCCGTCGCCCGGGAGCTCAACGAGCGGCCGAGAATAACCTTGAATTACTTCTCACTCGCGGAGAAGTTCGAGGAGCGTGTTGCGGCCATCGGTTGAACCGGCAGCGCAAACCGGACATTCACGACCATGCATTGCTAACTCCGAAATATACAACAAAACTGCCAGTTGCAGAGATTGCATCGATTTTGGCAACCCACCAATTAATGCCGTCGGCTAATTTATTAACGTCGCACTACAACTTCTCCAAACTGATCCAACG
>NZ_JBXWSF010000196.1:0-1250 GCF_059613285.1 Ruegeria sp. BHSB058
TGACGCAGCAATCTTCCCACGGCGGCGCCTCCTCGTAGGTTCGGGCAAACTCGGGAAAGATATCGGCGGCAAATCCCCAGACCGAGGACATGCCACCTGAACATCCGTCGGTCTCGAATGGCCGCAGCTCTACCGTTTCCCGGGCCAGCATCAATGCGCGGTGTGCCGGTAGCTCGATCGTTCGGATCAGTTCCTGTGCGCCCGCTTGCACCGCCAGACAGCACAAAAGCGCAGATACCTTAGGGACTGTCATCGCGCATCTTCTCGGTCTCGATCTCCATCCCCAGTTCTCCCGCAAGCCACAGCATCAGCCGTTCCGCCGGGCCCAGTTGGGACCGTAATTCCAGAACCCGCCGCGCCAGGGCCGGTTTGTCGGTGATCAGCCCATCGACCCCCATCGATGCCATTTGCGACATCTGGATCGGGTCGTTTATCGTCCAGACATAAAAATCCTTACCGGCCTCGTGGACTGACCGGATCAGCCCGGGTGAAGCCATGTTGGCATTCACGGCAACGAAATCGGCATCCAGCCCGGCAAGGTTGCCGACAGCCGTCGCCGCCAACACGCCTGTTCGCCAGTCAGGTCGCAAGGCGCGCATTTTCTGTACAGCAGGGTATTTCAGCGACATGGTGGCCACATCGTCTTCCATGCCGAGGTCTTCGACAATTTGTACAACCCGGTTTTCCAGATCTTCGTCATGGCCATAATACTTCAACTCGATGATGACCTTGGAATTCCCACGCGCCGCCGCCAGCACATCGCGAAGGGTGGGGGTACGCTCCTCGGCATATTCCGGGTCAAACCAGCTGCCAATATCAATATCGTCCAGATCCGACATGGTGGCATCCCAGACTTTCAGATCGGTCTGCGCCAGTTTCATGAAATCGCTGTCATGCGCGACAACGACGACTCCGTCGGCCGTTTCCTGCACGTCGATTTCAACCCAGTCAGCGCCGTCGTCGATAGCCTTCAGCACCGACGCCATGGTGTTTTCCGGCCGCAACGCAGCGGCCCCGCGGTGGCCGATCACGTCAACCGCATCATTGGCCTGAACATTTGCCAGCAAGCCGTTGCTCAGCCAGAATCCGGCCAGAACCGCCAGACCCGAGATGCCAACAAGGGCGATCAAACGGGTTTTGATGCTACCCTGTTTTCCCGGTACCTGCAGCTTGACTTCGCCCTCATAAAACCCATCCAGCAGAGCGGCCAGAGCACCCAAAGCGATCGCGGCCAAAACCAAGCCTGCCAG
>NZ_JBXWSF010000197.1:0-1080 GCF_059613285.1 Ruegeria sp. BHSB058
TCAACAAGGAAACGAGACTGCCGTAAGTCGTTCGACGCTCGCTGACCGAGCGGCGGACTTACTACGTGAGCAAATCTTGCTCGATAAGTTGAAGCCCAATGAGGTTCTTGCCGAACGGGAAATCTCCGAAAAACTGGGTGTCTCGAGGACGCCGCTTAGAGAAGCCTTGCGGACACTTGCGTCTGAGGGATTGGTCGAGATGCAACCCAATCTTAGGCCTCGGGTAGCGGATCCATCGCTGGAGCAAATACTCGACCTCATCGACGTCCTATCTTCGATGGAACGCCTCGCCTGTGAAATTCTGGCTGAAAAACACAGCTCTCATGTGATGTCGAAACTGGAAAAGCAAATTGAGCTTCTTGGCACCTTCCCCGATGACGGCGACGAACTCGAGTTCTTCAACATCGACATGGATTTCCATAAGACCATTGTTGCTGGCACAGAGAATGGCTCCTTGATCATAACTCATGGACAATACAATGCCGCCGTGTTCAGAGCGCGTTTCATGTCAACGAAATGGGTCGCAAGACGCCCGTTGATGCAAGAGCAGCACTCGGAGATCGCGGAGCTCATTCGTAGGAGGGATGGCGCTGCAGCTGGCGAGATGATGAAAGACCATCTCCAACAGTTGAAGGTTAACGTGACCGATCTCTACAACGCCAGGGCCAAATCAGCTTCCAATGGTTCCGGCAAACGCGCCTGAAACATTTAGATAGGTTGCATACAGGCTTGTTGTTCCGCAGATAAAAAGCCGGTTGCGTTTTGAACCGCCGAAGCAGACATTTGCGACAACTTCCGGAATCTGAATTTTTCCAAGCAATTGACCTGCTGGTGTGAGGCAGTGAACGCCCTCGCCCGTGCTGGTCCAAATGTTGCCCTCCGTATCAATCCGGAATCCATCATAGAGCCCAACCGGACACTCCGATATGGCTTCGCCGCCCGATAGTTTGTCACCATTCACATTGAACTTGCGTATGTGTTTCGGCCCGTCTTCTGCGTGGGTTGCACCTGTGTCTGCAATATAGAGCGAGCTTTCATCGGGTGAGAACGCCAAACCATTGGGCTGAACGAAGTCGGTCG
>NZ_JBXWSF010000198.1:0-1179 GCF_059613285.1 Ruegeria sp. BHSB058
ATGACCGACGCCAGCCCCTCTTTGGCGCCTGTTTCGGGCATCAGGCCATCGCGGTGGCTCTGGGCGGCAAGGTAGGGTTCAATCCCGCCGGCTGGGTCTATGGCGTGACCCGGAACCGCCTGCTCACCCGCCCGGACTGGGCAAAGGAGCTGCCCGAGGACATCAACCTATATGGCTGTCATCAGGAACAGGTCACGCAGCTGCCGCCCGGCGCCTGCAACATGACCGCATCGGATGCCTGCGAAAGCTCGGGCTTCTTCATCGGCACGCACATCTATACCACCCAGCAGCACCCGGAAATGGACAAGGGTTTTGTCATCGCCCTGGCCGAGGAAATGCGTCCCCTGATCGGTCAGACCTTATGCGACAAGGCCCTGACCTCGCTCAGCCAACCTGTGCATCAACAAGGCTATGCGGAAAGCATCGCGCGGTTTTTTCAGCAGGCTCGCGCCGCCGACACCTGACCCCCCCTCTGTAAAACATTGACTTTGTGGAAAATGTGCTAAGCTCACGCCGGGGCAGGTGACACCGGCTTGTCGCAGCAGCAAACTCAACAGGGAGCAATGAAATGTGCGATATTTGTGTGATGAACGCCGTCAAGGACCGGATGCTGTCGCGGCGATCCTTCTTCAAGGCCGGTGCCGTGGCAACAGCCGGCGCGGCGCTGGGAACCGCCACCGCAAGCCCGGTCCGCGCGATGAGCCACAGTGACGTCGTCGACATGACGCATGTATACGACGCCGACTTCCCGACCTATTTCGGCACGCCCGGCATCGAAGCGACGCAGGCCTTCAACTTCAAGGAACACGGGTTCAACCTGTTCAATCTTGCGGTCAACGAACACACCGGCACCCATATCGACGCGCCGCTGCATTTCTCGGCGGACGGCCAGTCGATCGACGAAATCCCCGTGTCGAACCTGGTCTGCCCGCTTTGCGTGGTGCACATCCACGAAAAGGCCGCGCAGGACGCCGATGCGCAGGTGACACCGGACGACATCAAAGCCTGGATCAGCACCAACGGTCCGATCCCGGATGGCGCCTGCGTGGCGATGCATTCCGGTTGGGAAGGCAAAACCGGCGGCCCGGAATTCCGCAACGCCGATGACGAAGGCAAGATGCACTTCCCCGGTTTCCACGTCGAAGCCGCGCAAATGCTGATCGAGGAAACCGGCGCAGT
>NZ_JBXWSF010000199.1:0-956 GCF_059613285.1 Ruegeria sp. BHSB058
GGGCGGATTTGCGCGGCGAAAACCCGGTGGCCAGATAGTCGCCCTCGCGGCCGCTCTTGTAGACATAATGATACCGGCCATACCCCACGATCGACGGCCCCCACATCACCGGCGCAAAACCGGTGACCCGGCGAAACAACCGGTCCAGTTGTCGCGCATCCCTGGCACGGTCGACGGGATCCACCGACGCCAGAAACGCCTCGACCGCCTGTCCGGTAGGAACGGTTTTGTTATTTGCCTTCGCCATGTCCCGTTTCTACAGCTTTCTCTGACGCCGCACATCCCCTCTGCGCGCGCGCACACTGCCTTATCCGGCAGCCGCGCTAATGTCGTTTGTCAAAATACCTGTTGGAGGCTGATCCATGACCGTGAAACTGACCCGCCGTTCCGCCCTGGGCGCAGCTGCCGCTCTGCCTCTGGCCGCAGCCGCAAGGCCCGCATTGGCCGCTGAAACTGGCGCTTCCGAACCGCCCATCGCCCGGTCCTTCAAGCTGGGCGGGTTTTCGGTCAGCACCCTTCTCGATGGCAGCTTTCCCCGCGACGGCGCCAAGGACGTCTTTGGCGCAAATGTCAGCGACGAGGAATTCGCCCGCGTCTCGGCGGAAAACTTCATTCCCGCAGATGCGGCGCAGTTCTTTTTCACCCCCACCCTGATCGACACCGGATCCGAGCGGGTTCTGTTCGATACCGGCCTGGGCCAGGGCGGCATTCAAAAGGCGCTTGCCGCCGCCGGGACAAGCCCCGACGCCATCGACGTGGTCGTCATCACCCACATGCATCCCGATCACATCGGCGGCCTGATGACGGATGGCGCACCGACCTTTGCCAATGCCCGCTATGTCACCGCCGCAAAGGAATACGACTTTTGGAGCGGGTTGGAAGAAGGCAACCCGGTCCGCGATCTGGTTGCCGGAAATGTCACCCCGCTGGCTGAAAAGATGACCTTTGTCGAAGAT
>NZ_JBXWSF010000200.1:0-932 GCF_059613285.1 Ruegeria sp. BHSB058
ATTTTACAACAGTAACAAACGCATATCGGGTGTCATGGTCTCGCCGGCGGATTTTTCTGCCGCTTTATCTGGTTCTGCGCCTCATGACGCTGGCGGTGATTGCGCCGACTTTGGCAATTGCCGTCAACCTTGCGGTTCTTCTCTCGGATCAGGCAGCCCTGACGGATCAGGACATTGCGATGTTCATCCTGTCCCCTGTCGGGTTTGTCGTTACGCTGGCCGTACTCAGCCTGTTTCTCGTGGCCGAGGTTCTGGGGTTGTCTGTCATGGCTGCGTGTTTGCGTATGAACGAAACCGACCTGTGGAATGCAGGGCGCTCGGCGCTGACACTTGTCGCCGCACGATTGCCTGGCCTGCTGGAATTCGCTGCGCGGTTCGTTCTGCGCGTGCTGCTTTTGGTTCTGCCGTTTGCTGCTGTCAGTGGGTTGATCGCTTGGTGGACGCTTACGGAATACGACATCAATTATTACCTGACTTTCCATCCGCCAGCTTTCTGGGTCGCGGTGGTACTAATTGGTGCGGTTCTGCTGGTCATGGCGTGGATTTTGATCTGGCGCCTGTCTGCCTGGGCCCTGTCGCTGCACTTGGTACTGTTTGAAAAGATCGCTCCGAAAGCGGCATTCGACGAAAGTGCGACACGGATGGCGGGGCATCAGGGCCGACTCAAGATCAAGCTGGTCTTGTGGCTGGCCGTGCGGATTGTGTTTGCAGCTATCATTGGCACAGTCGCAAGCGGTGTTCTTGGCCTCATTCCGCTGGACCAAGGTACGAACCTGCGCCTCGCTCTGACCATTTCTCTGGCCGTTGCAGGGCTGTGGTCCCTGGCAGGCTTGGTTTTGGCCGCGATCGCTTTGGGTGCTCTGGCCGCTCTGCTGGATGGGTTTTATGAGGGCGAAGTCAAGCTGCAGGTACCGGGAAAACAGGGTAGCATC
>NZ_JBXWSF010000201.1:0-1035 GCF_059613285.1 Ruegeria sp. BHSB058
GCCGGGATCGGCCTTTCGGTCATGGGCATGATCGCGGCGGCTTTCGGCTATCTCACTCCGGTGCAGGGGGCGCTCCTGCAGGAGGTCATCGACGTTGCAGTGATCCTGAACGCCCTCCGCGCGCTGCGCATCGCGCCCCATGAACCCACTATTCCGAAACCAAAGGCTGTCTCCTCCGGGCAGGATGACATCGCGCAAGGAGCCACGCCATGAGCCGCCTCTCGCATTCCGAAATCCACATGGTGCATCGCATCGGCTGGCTGCGGGCCGCCGTTCTCGGCGCGAACGACGGGCTGGTGTCGACGGCAAGCCTCGTGGTCGGCGTCGCCGCAGCAGGATCGGGAAAGCCGGAGGTCCTTATAGCGGGGCTGGCTGGCCTCGTGGCCGGCGCGATGTCCATGGCGGCAGGCGAGTACGTCTCAGTCAGTTCTCAGACTGACGCGGAAAACGCTGACCTTGCGCGCGAGACCCGCGAACTGGCGGAAACACCCGAGGCCGAACTCGAAGAACTTACCCAAATCTATGTCGAGCGAGGGCTGGACCGAGACCTTGCCGAAAAGGTGGCCGTGCAACTGACCGAACGTGACGCGCTCGGATCGCATGCCCGCGACGAGCTTGGCATCTCCGAGACCGTGACAGCCCGCCCGATCCAGGCCGCCTTGGTGTCGGCGCTGACCTTCGCCGTGGGTGCGGTGCTGCCCTTGATCGTCGTACTGGTCGTCCCGGATGCACGGATCGTTTTCTTGGTCGCCGTGTCGACGATCCTCGGCCTCGCGGTTCTTGGTGGATTAGGCGCTTCTGCTGGCGGTGCTGGTGTTATTCGAGGTGCTGCAAGGGTCACGCTCTGGGGTGCACTCGCCATGGCGGCGACCGCTGGAGTCGGTGCGCTGTTCGGGGTCGCCGTAGGCTAGGGAGTAGCCGAGGTCTCGGGCGGAAGCTTCCACGTTGGCGCGGGCTTCCACCTTGTGCCGATCTTCGAATGTGGCAATCGCTTTGGCGACGTCATTCTGCATTTTCTTCAGCTCGCTGAGCGAC
>NZ_JBXWSF010000202.1:0-1025 GCF_059613285.1 Ruegeria sp. BHSB058
GCCAAAGAACCGGCCAAATTTGCGGACGGGATGCCACTTTATGAGTCGGCAACCTCATGATAGTTTATGGTTTTAAAAGAGATGAGTCATGGCCAGCAAGCGGCCAGAAAGCAGGACAAGTGACGACCCCGGATGATGGAGAAACGGTAGGACTGTTCGAGCCACTCATGGTTTCTGAAGGTGCACCAGCGCGCGCGGGTCTAAACGATCTCGCGCTCGAGCTGGCAGAAAAGTCTGCCGCGTTCCGGAGCGGGTTGCCTTCCTCCGTCTCGGAGGCGTTGGCAGATCTCGTGCGGGCGATGAACTGCTACTACAGTAACCTAATCGAAGGGCACGACACCCATCCCATCGACATCGAACGCGCGATGCAGGGCGACTATAGCGCCGACCCCAAGAAGCGGAACCTTCAGCTCGAAGCCAAAGCGCATGTCGCGGTCCAGAAATGGATCGACGAGGACGGCATGACGGAACAGCCAACCGCGCCCACGTCCATTATCGAGCTGCATCGCCGCTTCTGCGAGCTGCTGCCGCCTGAGCTTCTCTTCGTCGAAAACCCGAAGACGGGCGAAAAAATACCTGTTGTGCCCGGCGAGTTGCGGACGCGCTACGTTGAAGTCGGGCGGCACGTTGCCATCAGCCCTGGCGCGGTGCCGCGATTTCTCGAACGTATGCACAAGGCTTACAGCCTCCCCGGCAGGATCGAACCAATCCTTGCTGCGGCTTGCGCGCATCACCGGCTTCTGTGGGTACACCCTTTCCTCGACGGGAACGGGCGTGTTGCCCGCCTCATGTCTTACGCCATGCTGGGCAGAACGCTCGATACACGCGGCCTCTGGTCTGTGGCGCGCGGGCTTGCACGTGAAGAGGCCGCCTATAAGGAGCACCTGGCCTCCTGCGACGGTCCTCGCCGTGGAGATCGCGACGGGCGTGGGACGCTCAGCGAAGCCGCGCTTGCTTCCTTCGCCGGCTTCTTCCTGCGCACCTGCATTGACCAGGTGGAGTTCATGGAAAGTCTTATGCGACCT